>JAOUFZ010000225.1 GCA_029857995.1 Dehalococcoidia bacterium | reverse complement strand
TGATTTTCTTTGCGGCGATGTTTGTTCTGATGCAGAGTGTCTGGGACTCTGGCTACTTCCAGAACGTTATTGCCAACCTGCACCTCGATCTGCAGTCCGTCGGTATTATCATGGCGGTAAGCATTGCGTTAAGCCAGCTAATCTCAAATGTCCCGCTGGTAGCACTCTATCTGCCTGTGTTGAGTCATCTGGGCGCCGCGACTAAGGAGATGATGGCTCTGGCCGCTGGCAGCACCATCGCCGGCAACTTCTCCATCCTCGGCGCAGCCAGTAACGTTATCATCATCCAGAACGCTGAGAAGAAGGCCGGAGAAACCTTGACCTTCTGGGAGTTCGTTAGGATAGGCATTCCTTTGACAGCAGTGAATGCGCTGGTCTATTGGTTGTTCTTTCTACTTTTCTGATAGCCTGGGACAGTAAATATCGGGAGTACGGTTGACGTCCAAAGAGCGATGTTAGTCCTGTCGTACCCTACCGGGAGGTAGAGACATAGGGATAGTGATTCTAATGCAGGATTTGTGTCTGACGAACTCAACGTCTATAATGCTGACCAGCAAAGGTGGATTTCGTAAGTCTGATCGTTCACGTCACTTTCTGGGTTCTGGGTTTTATATTTCTATTCCGAATCCCGCGTTGCAGGAGAGGCAAGGGAGAGGCTAATTCATATCCTTCCGTCTCCATTATCATACCAGCGCGTAACGAAGAAAAGTCACTGCCGCTTTTGCTGGCGTCCCTTCGAGACCAAGATTTTGTGCCTGCCGAAATCATTACCGTTGTCTCTCAATCAGAAGACAGAACTTGGGAAATCGCTGAGCAGGCAGGCGTAAGAACCATCGAGTCTGAGCCTGTGCCCGAAGGATGGGTTGGGAAATCATGGGCGTGCTATCAGGGTGCCATTGTAGCGAAAGGAGAGATTCTAATCTTCCTGGATTCAGACACGTTCCTCGAAGAAGATGGCTTGGAGAAGATTGTGACAACCTGCATGGAAAATGATGGCGTCATCTCGATACAGCCTTATCACAGGACCAAAAGAGTTTACGAACAACTATCTGCGTTTTTTAATATAGTTATGATGGGAGCAATGGGTCCTTTTACTGTGATGGCTAATCGGATAAAGCCGATAGGGTTTTTTGGTCCGTGTATTGCAGTGAGAAACAAATACTACTTCGAAAGCGGTGGTCACGGCGAGGTAAGAGGTGCAGTAGTGGAGGACCTCGCCCTTGGTGAAACATTCAAGATACAGAGAATTCCCATACACTGCTATGGTGGGAAGGGTACTATCTCTTTTCGCATGTACCCGAACGGAATGAGAGAACTAGTTGATGGATGGAGCAAGGGTTTTGCCACTGGGGCAGCGAAGACATACATTCCAATATTGCTTGCCATCGTCGCCTGGATCGGCGGTGGTATCGCGGCAACAAGATATTTCATTGAAGCACTATTGAACGTCAATACGCTTTATATTCTGATGTGGGCATCTGTGTACCTCGGCTATGTAGCTCAAATCTACTGGATGTTGTACCGTATAGGTACATTCAAGTTCTATACTGCTGTCTTCTACCCGGTTTCGCTGATATTCTTTTTGATTATCTTCCTACGTTCATTCTTTGTGATTTTCATCAGGAGGAGCGTAAGGTGGAAGGGCGTGACCATAAGTGTGAAGAAAGATAAGGCTCCGGCGAAATGATCTTTCATTTGCCCAGTGTGTGGACCATAGCGCTTGATTTCATCGTGTGGCTGGTCATTCATTCAGGCGTATCCATGTCAGTCGCAAAGATAAAACCAGACGCCTTTGACCCGGAATCATGGCTTTATAAAGGGCGCAGTTGGGAAAGAGAAGGCAGAATATACAAGGCTTTCCTGGGGGTCAGAAAATGGAAGAGGGTTCTGCCGGACGGTGCTGCCGTATTCAAAAGCGGATTCAGGAAAAAGCATCTTAAAAATCAGGATGCGCTTTACCTACAGAGGTTCATTATAGAGACTTGCCGTGCTGAACTCGCCCATTGGGTCATTTTCGTTTTTTCGCTTGTTT
>JAOUFZ010000002.1 GCA_029857995.1 Dehalococcoidia bacterium | reverse complement strand
AAGGTGAAGGCAGGAAGAAACTCGCCCGATGAGAGAACCAACCCGTAGCAAGGGGGCCTCTCGAGCGGCTGGGCAAGTCCAGAAGACACCCGCCTTATCCGAACCACGCGATATCGACTCGTGTGCATGCCCAAGTGTCACACAACTGAAGTCGGAGCGGTGCCTTGCTTCTTTACCAGGGCACATATGTTCCGTGAGAAATCTCCTATAGGGAAATGGTAGGACTTCTCTGGTGACATACTAATGATTTGCCAGCCAGTTTTGACTAGCAGCTTTCG
This sequence comes from Dehalococcoidia bacterium, assembly GCA_029857995.1. GTDB lineage: Bacteria > Chloroflexota > Dehalococcoidia > GIF9 > AB-539-J10 > RBG-13-51-36. Next base: position 33,245 of record JAOUFZ010000002.1, on the reverse strand, counting down.
TAACTCGCCATAAGAGAACAAGTGATAGTAGCGGTAAACCGTCTTCTCCTTCAGTCTCCAGGGCACTCGTTGCTCTTCTGACCTGAACCAGAACCTTGGTTGTCCCCGGTTCCACACAGTTACAAAGGCCTTTCCCTCGGGCTTTAATACCCGCTTTAATTCGACGAATGCCTTTTCCCTCTGTTCTCTGCCTTTGATATGGTGGTAGGTGGCCACTGATATTGCCCAATCGAAGGTATTATCGCGGAAAGGCAGGAATAACGCATCAGAAGCTACCAGGTTGACATAAAACTTGAACTTGGCCGAATACCTGCTAGCTTGCCTCAACATAGCAGGGGACGAATCCACCCCCCAGAGTTCGACCCCCTGACTGAAAGGCAAGAAATCGGGGCCGTGAGCACAGCCGACATTTAGCAGCTTGCCGGTTTGCCATCTTGTTGCTAAGGCATCCAGCTCTTCTCTTAGTAGGGGCCAATGCCTTACCCGATACCAGCTTTCGGCTATTTGGTCGAAAACTTCTCTGTTTGTGGCCATATACACACTCTGGTAAACTTTAACATATTATTCCATGAAGAAAGCATCTCGAACCATTTCCGGAGTAACCCCGGTAGCAGTTATGGCCAAGCCGTTCCCCTGCCCCGGTAAATGTGTTTATTGCCCGAGTTCCCCCGAGGCGCCCAAGAGCTATACCGCGGAGTCTCCTGCAGTGCTCCGAGCTCGAAGTTGTGGGTTTGACGCCAAAAAACAAGTTGAGATCAGACTCAAGACACTGGCCGAAATGGGACATGCCCGGGACAAGGTAGAGCTTATCGTTATGGGGGGCACTTTTCTGTATTATCCCCAGGACTACCAGTATCAGTTCATTAAGGACTGCTACGATGCTTTGACCGGCATCACTTCCAGCAGTCTACAGGAAGCCAAGAAATTGAATGAGAATACTGAACACCGCTGCGTAGGATTGTGCATCGAGACGAGACCTGACTTCTGCGGCGAGGAAGAGATAAGGCGGATGCTTGATTTCGGCACCACCAGGGTGGAACTCGGGGTACAGACTTTGGATGATGAGATTCATTGTCTGACAAAAAGGGGACACGGAGTAGCTGAAGTCATCTCTGCGACCAGGCTATTACGAGACCGTGGCTTTAAGGTCTACTATCATTGGATGCCTGGTCTACCGGGGTCAACGCCTGAGCATGATCTGGAGCTGTCGCGGCAACTGTTTGAAGACGCGCGTTTTCGGCCGGATGGGCTCAAGCTTTACCCCACGCTGGTAGTTCGGGGGAGTGAGTTAGAGACTTGGTATCGAGATAATCGCTATCAGCCCTATTGTGATGAGGTAATGATCGATTCGCTCGTAGCTATCAAGATTTTGATTCCCAAATACGTGAGGATTTCCAGGTTGATGCGGGACATTCCCAGCAAATTCATCATTGCCGGCAGCCGGGATTTAGCACTGAGAGGGACTATTAGAAAAAAGATGGAACAGGCAGGTGTTCGCTGTAACTGTATTCGTTGCCGTGAATATGGGCATCGCCGAAGGGACGGTTGGTTAATTGGTGGGCCTCAGCTAACCAGGTTGGATTATGAAACCCTGGGGGGTAAAGAGATCTTCCTCTCGTACGAGGATGAGAATGAAACATTGTTCGGCTTGCTGAGGTTGAGAGTGAATGAGGAAAAAGCAATAGTCAGGGAGCTACACATTTTTGGTCCTGAAGTTCCTCTGGGCACAAGGCTAGAGCAAGGCGCTCAACATCATGGCCTCGGCGAAAGGTTGGTCCGAGAGGCAGAAAGAATCGCCAGGGAGGAATCCAAGGCTGATAGGTTATCGGTCCTTAGCGGTGTCGGTGCCCGGGAGTATTACCGCTCCCTTGGTTATCGTCTGGAAGGCGCTTATATGGTCAAGGAATTTGGTTGAGCTAAATGGAAGCCTTTGGAAAGACCGTTTCGCAACCCATCCCGTCCTGAGCACAGTCGAAGGACAAGCTAGTCTGCTCTCGAGTGCCGCTCATGGTTCGATAAGCTCACGACGAGCTATCTAATAAACAATCCCCTTCAACTATATTGACATCGAGTAATAGCTATACTTATAATGAATTGAAGGTCGCACAGAATTTATTCAATCAAGTGAGAGCCTTGAAACCTGGAGAAAACAAGAAAAGGAGAAAGAGCAGATGGATAATGAGGTAAGGCCAACCTGGAGATTAGCTTGGGGTTTGTGGTGGCGGATGTTTCTTATTACCCTGGGAATATCTGTGATAATCTCGGTGATTCTATTCGCAGTGGGTGTAACAACATTCCTACCTTGGCTGTTTTGGTGAGTGCTGATGCTGAAGGGCATGACGATTTGTCGCTGCTGAGAACACAAAAAGTGTGGTGGTTACAGCACCGGGATAGGCTACGCAGGCAAGCGTGTTGCCTCGGCCGTTATTAGAGTTTCGGGGTATTGACAAGGAAGGCTTTTAACTATATCGTATTCAAGAATGAACAAGGAGGGATAAGAAATGGAAAAAACATGGAAGCCGACAACCGCAGGCATACTGGGCATTATTGCAGGAGCTCTTCAGGTGATTTTCGGCACGATATTTGCCACAGTAGCTGGCTTTGTGGGTGCATTTATTGGGATGGGATGGCTTGGTGCCATTGGCGCCCCGTTAATCATATTTGGGGTAATTGCGATAGTAGGTGGTATCTATGCCTTAAGAAGAAGGGTTTGGGGACTGGCGCTTGCCGGGTCTATCTGTGCACTCATTGGTCCCTGGTTTATTCTTGGGATACTCGCCATTATATTCGTCGCCTTGGGTAAGCGCGAATTTAAGTAAAGTCTAAGATTCTGCAGATTATTGGCTGCATAGTGGTTGCTAAGAAAGCCTTTTAAGAAGGGAGACAATGTTTTGTAGAAATTGTGGTAAAGAGTTAACCGGCAGTCCGGAATTCTGCATGAATTGTGGAGCCAAACCAATGGCTGGCACCAGTTTTTGCCCTGGATGTGGTGCTCAAACAACTCCTATGACGGAGATATGCACTAAGTGCGGCGTTAAGGTGGCACCGAAAGCAGCGGCGACAGGTGGCGCCTGGATGCCAGTGACTGCGGGAATTCTGGACTTGGTTGTCGGGGTCCCTGGCCTGATTATTGGAATGATCTCGGCAGTAGTCGGAGGATTTCTGACTTTTTTTGTAGCTGGCTTGGGTGCATTAATAGGCGCCCCGATGATCATTCTTAGCATAGTAGCTATAGTAGGCGGGATCTTCGCCATCAGAAAGAGGGCCTGGGGTTTCGCGCTAGCGGGCGCAATTTGTGGTTTTGCTATCGGATTACCGCTTGTGGCGCCTGCTATACTCTTTGGCATCCCGGCCATCGTATTTACCGTTTTGGGGAAGGGGAAATTCGAGTAAGACTCCCTCCAAGCTATGTGTATTAGACTGGTTGCCCAAGTTATGATACATGGCAAAACTCGTGGATTTTGTGAGACCCCCGGGTTGCCAACCAAGCAAGAGATTTGGTTGGGTGAGAATTTGTTATGCGATTGTGCCTGATGAATCGGGCAACTACTGAATCTTGTTTGAAAGACTCTAAGGACGGAAAGGACGCAAGCTCATTCAGAAATGATAGTCACCAGTGCCTGCAAGGGAAGTAGGTGATGTTTTGCAGAAATTGCGGCAAAGAGTTAACAGCGGCTTCAGAAACTTGTGTCAGTTGTGGAACTAAGCCAATGGCTGGCACCAGTTTTTGCCCTCGGTGTGGTGCTCCAACAACGCCCCTGACTGAAATCTGTACCGAATGCCGTGTACGACTAGCCGAGGCAACAAGAGGGAAGACGTGGAAGACGAGAACCGCCGGAATTCTAGCTATTGTTGCTGGAGTTGGAGGTGTAACTCAGTGGGTAACGATTGCTGTGGTGGCAATGCGTGAGTTGCTTGGTCTGGGTGGAATCGTCGCAGCTGTGTTTGCAATCGCGATAGCAACTGGGATAGTAGCCATAGTGGGCGGTGTTTTTGCCTTAAAGAGGAAGAGGTGGCGACTGGCCCTTGCGGGTTCTATTTGTGCGATCTTCTCTCTTATGTTTATTCCAGTGCTTTTGAACGTGCCTCTTGCGATAGCAGCAATTGTGCTTGTCGTCTTGGGGAGGGGCGAGTTTGAACAGAGTCCAAGATTGCGCAGGTCATGTGAATCAGATTTGAAAGAACTTTAGGGACAGAAAGGAGGCAAAATGCAAAGGTATCCTTTTCTACGGTTTGCGACTGCTGTACTGAGGATCCTGGGGTGGATAATACTGGTCGTTGGCGTTATCGGTTCGATTGTTTTCGGAATTAGGACGGGTGGAGTCACAGGTGTATTATATGCGGTGGGCGGAGCAATTTTCTCTTTTCTGACTTGGCTATTCTTGCTGGCAACCAGAGAGCTTCTCTACTTGCTTATTCAGGTGGAAGAGAACACCAGAAACACAGCTGAGCGCATCAGCATTACAGAGGAATCCAGCCAAGACTGAATTTATGAATAGCTTAGCGGTTATGTGAAATGAAGGTGGTAATTTCCTCTGTATTTCACAAGGTAGTTACTTTGTTCCGCAAGGTTGGTCCCTTGTTTCGCAAAATTGGTTCCTTCTTCCGCAAGGTTGGTCCCTTGTTTCGCAAGATCGGTCCCTTGTTCCACAAGGTTGGCCCCTTGTTCCGCAAGGTTGGTTCCCTGTTCCGCAAGGTTGGTTCCCTGTTCCGCAAGGTTGGTTCCTCGTTACACAAACGTATTCGCAAATTGCGGCTGCTGCCGCCCTTTCGGAGGATAGACCGTGCTTTGCAGAAAACTTGGAAAGGACCTAAGCGGGTGCAGTATCGTTTTTTGCCATACGTGACCAGTGTTTTGAGAGTTTTGGGGTGGGCAGTACTGATAATTGGGGTTCTTGCTTCAATTCTCCTCGGACTGGAAATCATGAATGGTGGATTGATGGTTTGGAAGGCTGAACTGATAGGTGTAGGCATGGGTGTTTCCGTGATTGTGTTGGGAATAATTGGCTCCTTCCTGGCCTGGTTATTCTTACTTGTAAGTAGGGAATTAGTTTACCTATTTATCCATGTGAAAGAGAACACCAGAAACACAGCTGAGAGCATTACAGGGGAATCAGCCTAAGATAAGTCCGTGTGTCAGCAGGTTATGTGAATCAGGGTAGCAACCTTCTTGTGTCGTTCGATAAGTTCATTCAGCTTGACGATGGCGTCATAGTACGGCTCAACCAGTAACCTTACATTGTTTGCCTTAGCCCAGCATTCCGCCTCGGCGGCTATAGGAGCAGCATCATTTGTTCCGGTACCGACAATTATCACTTCAGGCTGCCGGGGGCTCAATTCCTCCAGTTCTCGTTCCTTAATTTCGTGGCTGCCGAACATCAAAAAGCCGCCTCTCCGCTTCTTCACCGGGCCGTGCGCAAAAATGAGAACATCTCTGCGGTATTTCCTGCCCTCGATTACTGTAGAGCCAAAGGTAAGTTCATTTATCCTAGCCACTAAATTTAACCTCCTTCCCTCTGGTCTTTCTCTTACTCTGTAAATCGGTGTGTTGTTTGCTGGTCCGCTTTATGGCCCGCCCATGCTTGAAACGATTCAGGTTGACAAATCCTCTTGCCACGATTCTCCCACTAGATAAAGCTATTCTTCAGCCTGAGTATCTCCTCTTCAACATCGCTGCCCTGTGCTTTGAGATGTTTTATGGCTTGGTCTATTCTGTCATGTTTGTAGCTATCACTGAGGTCACCTAGCCCATCATATAAACCAGCCCGCCTGCCGACTTTGAAATTGAGCCTTTCTTCATCCGGCAGAGACAAATACCTATCTATGATATTGAGGCATTTCTCCTTGTCCTCCGGCATCTTGCCCTCTACCTCCATCAATAAGTTGAGTATGTGGTCGCTTTTGAGATAGCCGGTAACCCGCAGGTTTTCGATGAAAACGGCTATTTCTCTTACCACCTCATCCTCCGTTTGCAGTTCAAAATCTCCGTCCTGTAATTTAGCCCACAACGGCATAGTCGGAGAGATGTGGAGGCTGCGCAGCCTGATATAATCGGGGGCAATCTCGTTTAACACCCTGGCTGTTTCCCGGGCATGCTCTTGAGACATTTTCTTGCCCCCGAGCCCAGGCATAACATATTCGCACAGAGAAACGCCCGCTTCTTTCACCTTCTTCCCACCTTCAATGTGGTTCTCGGCAGTGCAGCCTTTCTCCATATAAGCCAACAGAGGGTCATAGCCGGTCTCGAGTCCGATGTGAATCCTATCTAGGCCAGCCTCCTTGATGTCTTTCAATTCCGCTAACGACTTTCTGGCTGCAGTATGGGACCGACCATATGTAGTCACTCTATTTAGGCTGGGAAAGGTTTTTCTCAGCAAGGTAATTACTTGAATTAGCTCGGGAGTGCGCATGATAAGGGTATTAGAATCCTGGAGAAAGGCGGTCTTGCCTCCTGTCGCAAGCCACTGAGCAACATGACCCACACATGGGCCATATTGGGCTTGATTACAGAGCATCGCTGCCATTTCTCTTGCTCTGTCCCCATAGCCTGCCTTCCACGCCATTTCTTTGATACCTTCGCTGATGGCCTTAACTACCTCAATATCCCTGATAATCTCCCCCACTGCCCTCAGCTCAAACTTGCTACCCTTGTATACCGGGCAGAACTGACATCTATTCCACGGACAATTCCTGGTCGCCCTTATCAAGAGAGAATAAGCTTCACTGGGAGGTCTGATAGGACCTAGCTCGAAGGTGTGACTCAGCTTTTCTGTCACTGAATGATTTGGCATTTTGCGTATTTTATCGTGGAGAAGGGAAACAGGCAAATAGACTTTTGCCTCTTTGCCATGATAATATCGGTATTTCAAAATGACGCAAATTGAAGTAGTCTCTTTTGATGCAGAGGGGACACTGGTAACACCTGATTTCAGCGAGACCATATGGCACGAGGCCATCCCTGCGCTTTACGCTAAGAAGAAGGGACTTGACCTTGCTCAAGCCAAGCAGTGTATTACTGACGAGTACAACAAGGTCGGTGACCATAGACTGGAATGGTATGATATCGAATATTGGTTTAGCTGTCTCGATTTGGGCTCTTCTGAGCCGGTGATACAAACTTGCCTGAGTAAGATATCCTATTATCCTGAGATAATTGAAGTCCTTTCATCCTTAGCCAGCGAATATAAGCTGATCGTTGCCTCAGGTACGTCGCTAGAGCTACTACATTGCTTACTCCGAGATATCAAACCTTACTTCGTTCGAATTTTTTCTTCCATTTCTCACTATAGACAGGTAAAAAACCCTGATTTTTACCTCAGGATATGTGAAGAGATGGGCGTCAAGCCCAGCCAGGTCATCCACATCGGTGATAACTGGCAGTTTGATTTCCTCAATGCCCGGCAGGCTGGCCTAAATGCTTTCTATATTGACAGGTCGGGGGAAAACCATCAGGAATCTCTTAGCGATTTGACCCAACTGAAACACTTTCTCCTGCCCTCAGCATAAATATGCTCTCTCCTGGTGCAAAGGTAGCACGGTAACCCTAGACATGGTGAGCCATTTTGAGTTAAAATGTACTACTCAACCCATGCCAAAGAGAGCATTCGTTCGAAACGCCTCCCCCAGTAACAAATTCAACTTGTCCACGGCAGAGCTAAAGGAAACGGCCAAAATGCTACGCCGTCATGTAATCACCATGATAGCTACGGCAGGGAGTGGGCATCCCGGTGGCTCTCTGTCAGCAGCCGACATTATCACTGCACTCTATTTCAGAATTTTGCGCCATGACCCCGAAAATCCGCAATGGTCAGAGCGTGACCGATTTGTATTGAGCAAAGGACATGCTGCTCCGATCTTGTACGCTGCCCTGGCTGAAGCTGGCTACTTTCCCGTAGCAGAGCTGGCAACGCTGAGAAGGCTGGATAGCCGCCTCCAAGGACATACCGATAGAAATCTCACCCCCGGGGTAGAAATGTCGGCCGGTTCCTTAGGTATAGGTCTGTCCTTTGCCATTGGCGTCGCCTTGGCTGCCAGGCTGGATTCTAAAACCTACCGAACGTACGCTCTCCTTAGCGATGGAGAATGTGAAGAGGGACAGACCTGGGAGGCAGCTCTTGCAGCAGCCCAGTTCAACCTGGATAACCTGACAGCTATGGTTGACTGCAATGGCATGCAACTCAGCGGATGGACTCGCGACATTATGAACCTTGAGCCTCTTATCCGGAAATGGCAAGCCTTTGGCTGGCATGTTATTGACATAGACGGACACGACTTTGACCAAATCCTAGCTGCTTTCCTCAAAGCTGACAAAATGAAAGGCAAGCCTACTGTGATCACCGCCCGAACTATTAAAGGCAAGGGGGTTAGCTTCATGGAAAACAACGTGGTGTTTCACGGCAAAGCACCTACCCGGGAAGAAGCTGAAAAGGCACTAAAGGAGTTAGGGTGACCACCCCTGGAGGACTCCGTTTTTCGTGGGCCCCAGATTTAGCGATTGACATCCCGGGGTTCCCCTTGAAAAGAGTGAAGCGGATTTTTCATGGGGCACAGGAGTAAGTATGGCTGAAGCGTCTACCCGCGAAATCTACGGCAAAACTCTGGTAGAGCTAGGCAGACAAAACAAAGACATTATTGTCTTGGATGCCGATGTGTCGCCCTCAACAATGACTAATTTTTTTGCCCGGGAGTTTCCTGAGCGTTTCTTCAACTGCGGTCTGCAAGAGCAGAACATGATCGGTATAGCTGCTGGTTTGGCTGCTTCGGGTAAGACCGTCTTTGCCAGCACCTTCGCTGTTTTTGTCGTCTGTCGCTGTTTTGACCAGTTGAGGCTATGCATTTCTCAGCCGAATCTAAATGTCAAGATCGTAGCTACGCATGGTGGCATCAGCGTAGGAGAGGATGGCACTTCACATCAAGCAATTGAAGATCTGGCGTTGTGTTGTGCCCTTCCTGGTTTCACCGTGGTCGTTCCCGCAGACGCTATAGAGACTGCTGTAGCAGTAAGAGCAGCAGCAGATACCTACGGACCTTTCTACATCAGACTAAGTCGCCCTAAGACACCGATTATCTACCCCGAAGGCTATCACTTTACATTAGGCAAGGCAGTGACTATGAAACAAGGCAAGGACGTAACTATTATGGCCACGGGCATCATGGTGGCCAAGGCTTTGGAGGCGGCCGATATCTTAGCCAGACAAAATATAGATTGCCGGGTAATCAACATACATACCCTTAAACCTCTGGACGAAGCAGCCATAGTCAAAGCAGCTTCAGAGACAGGCGCAGTTGTCGTTGCCGAAGAGCACTTAGCCCAAGGTGGTCTTGGCAGCCGAGTTGCTCAGATACTAGCCAAGGAGAAGCCAGTGCCGATGGAATTCGTCAATCTTGGTGACAGGTATGCCATGTCAGGCAAAGCTGAAGAACTGCTTCAAAGATATGGATTGACGCCCACAGATATTGAAGAATTGGTGAAATCAGCCGTCAAGAGAAAATGATATTCCCAGGTTGAGTCCTGGGAAAGAAACCAGGTATCACTGAAATGACGGGAACCTTGCGCCCAGAAAAGCGCTTCTTATTCGCTTTGGCTTGTGGAGCTTTGCTTGGCTTGCTCCTCGTGTCTGGGTTGAGTAGTGTCAGTCGCATCATCTACCCAGGGAGCCTTGTTGCTAGTTGACTTCCGGCGACAGAGTCTGAATTCAAATCTTACATCACACCCGAATGCCAGGCGGTCAAGGAGGCTCTACAAGATATCCTCGGTGACCCCCGTTACACACTCTCTCAACCTGGCTTTGATGATATCCGAGACTGGGTCGCTGATAATATAGCGTATGAATCTGGTGGAGAACGATGAGGGAAGGACTATTGGCAAGTACCCCAAAAAACGCTGTCCTACCTGACCGGCGATTGCGACGACTTTTCTACTCTACTATGCTCCCTCCTTAGAGCCTATGGCATTGATGCGGAGCAGATATATGACGCTCGGTGTTGATGGTGAGGAGGATGGACATGCCTTCGTGATAGAAGATTGGTACCGCGATGGGGAGTGGCGAAGGGTAGAATCCCAAGCGCCTGCTCAACTCTCATCGTACTCGCGGCCGTTCTTTTCTGGATCGCATCTTGATTCCAGACTGGATAAATATGAAATCAGCGTGGTCTTTAATGACCTGTATTGCCACGATGAAGGTTTTTCATGCGACGAAGTGCAAGAAGACTTTTGGACTCTGGCTGAGATAGTGGCCGCTATGGGCGAAATCTTGAAGCGATTGTCACGACTCTTAGGATCTTTGCTCGGGCTCTTGTTGAGCTGACACCGACAGGATATGCCTTAGATCAATACATTGGTTCTGAAAACCTTTCCAGTTTCTTCCTCAATGCCAGCAGATTAAGCACGTCTTCTTTGTTGTATTCCAATAGCAGATCCAGTGCCTTTCTGTCATGGTCAATCTGATATCTCCACCAAAGCACCACTGCCTGCGCACCCCCGATACCCCGTAGCCGACGAGGAATGCCTAACTGCTGCTCTACCACCTTGAACCCGCCATACAAATTGTTCCTCCAGCAATCATGCATCAGGTCATGGTGACGAAAGTGCTCTCTCAGGTTTACCCCGAGCCGGAAGCTGATAAAGGGAAGATCAAATCGGCTGCCGTTGTACGTATAAATGGTTTCCACACAGCGCAAGGTCCTGAGCAAGTTACTTCTGGTTACTTCATTTCCCACGAGTTGAACTAATTTATTCGTACCATCAAAGGCCAAACAGATGCCGATGACGGTTATTTCGTCGTAAAACGAGCACAAGCCTGTAGTCTCAATGTCAAGATAAGCATCAAATGGTAGCTGCAACCCGCTGCCTGCCTTTCCAATACTCCTACTCTGGCATATGATAGCATATGTTAGTGAAAATGAGGCAGCTTGCTACGTCTATGCTAACCACTCGGTACCATTTCGAGGTAGGAGCAAAGAAGTATTAATCTAGACAACTATGGAAGGAGAGCGAATATGAGAGAGTGCACTCGAGAGCAAAACAAGGCAAACTGTAACTGTACCTATGAGCCATGCAACAGAAAAGGCATTTGCTGCGAATGTCTAAAGTATCATTTGCGGTCAGACGAGCTACCGGCCTGCTTTTTCCCCGACGATGTGGAAAGGACTTACGACCGCTCCATAGAAAGATTTGTTGAGACCTACCAGAAAAGAGGGCGGCGGTGAACAACAGCTCAAAATAGATAGCCAGACTGCAAAATAGTCTGCTATACTTCTTCTAGTATGCCGAGAATAGACAACCGCGCTGACAATGAACTTCGCCCCGTGCGCATAATCTTGGGGTATCAGAGTTTCGCCGAGGGTTCAGCTTTGATCGAACTGGGGAAAACAAGGGTATTGTGCTCCGTTAGCATGGACGAAAGGGTGCCCCACTTTCTCAAAGGTGGTGGCCAGGGGTGGGTCACTGCAGAATATGCCATGTTGCCTCGCTCCACTATTACTCGTACGCCGCGCGACAAATCAGAGGGAAGAAGCCAAGAAATCCAACGCATTATCGGCCGCAGCTTAAGAGCCGCGACTAACCTAGCCATACTGGGAGAGCGAACGTTTATGGTAGATTGCGATGTGTTGCAGGCAGACGGCGGTACCAGAACAGCGGCTGTCACGGGTGGATACGTTGCTCTATATCACGCTTTCCATAACCTAAGAAAACAAGGCGTTCTGCCATTTATGCCATTAAGCAGGATGATAGGCGCTACCAGCGTGGGTATTGTGAACGGCAATATGCTGCTTGACCTTTGCTACGAAGAGGATTATCAAGCCGAAGTTGATTTCAATGTGGTAATGACCGACAAGAATGAATTTGTGGAAGTTCAAGGAACCGCTGAAGGTAAACCCTTCACTAAGGAAACCGCTGATGCCTTGCTTTCTTTGGCACGGCAAGGCATAGTCAAGTTGTTCAAGATACAGAAGGAAACCTTGAGGGCTTTAACTTAAACTTGCCTGTGGGTTCCTCGCTTTTATCTGTCTTTTCATTGCCGGGGCGCGTTTGCATTGAGAATCGCCCTGTTCTATACTTTATTTTTGCTGTGAGTTACATGAGGTTCTAGAAAGATGACCCAACTGAAGTTAGCGCGAAAAGGTACTGTTTCACCCCAGATAAAGCATGTGGCCGAAAAGGAAAGTGTACAGACGGATTTTATCGTCCGCGGCATAGCTGCGGGTGAAATCATAATTCCGGCCAACATTAATCACACAAATCTGATCCCTTGTGGCATAGGCAGAGGCCTGAGAACCAAAGTCAATGCTAACATAGGCACATCTTCAGATTTCTGTGATTTGAACATGGAATTGAGGAAGTTACAGACCACCATCGAGTTTGGTGCTGACACTGTGATGGACCTGAGCACCGGAGGCGATATTTCAGCTATCAGGAGGGCTATCATGCGTGCCAGTACCGTACCTGTGGGCACGGTGCCCATTTATCAGGCTGGTATTGAAGCTATTGAGAATCGTGGAGCCATCGTAAACATGACTGTGGACGAGATTTTCGCAGTGATAGAAGAACACGCCAAAGACGGCGTTGATTTTATGACTCTCCATTGCGGAGTGACTCAAGCGTCTCTGGCCAGACTCAAAAAGCAGGGTAGGACGACTGATATAGTGTCCCGGGGTGGAGCTTTCCTGATAGGCTGGATGCTCCATAACGACATGGAGAATCCATTATATCAATACTATGACCGCTTGCTGGACTTGACTTTCCAGTATGATTTCGCTTTGAGTCTGGGTGACGGCTTGCGTCCTGGATGCTTGGCTGATGCCACCGACAGGGCTCAAATCCAAGAGTTGATTATCCTTGGCGAATTGGTGGAACGCGCCAGAGAAGCCGGTGTTCAAGCCATGGTTGAAGGGCCTGGCCACTTACCACTGGACCAAATTGCCGCCAATGTTCAACTGGAAAAGAGCCTCTGCCGTGGGGCACCCTTCTATGTCCTCGGGCCTCTAGTAACTGATGTAGGTGCCGGCTACGATCACATTACTGCTGCTATTGGGGGAGCAATTGCCGCTGCCGCTGGCGCAGACTTCTTGTGCTATGTTACACCCACCGAGCACCTTTCCCTCCCCGGTATACAGGATGTTAAAGAAGGTGTGATCGCCTCTCGCATAGCTGCTCATGCCGGGGATATTGCCAAGGGTGTAAAAGGTGCTAAAGAGTGGGATGAACAAATGTCCAGAGCTCGCAAGTCTTTTGATTGGAAGACTCAAGCCGAACTATCTCTGGACCCAGAACTCTCACGGCAAATCCATGCCAGGATACCAGCTAGCGGAGCGACTTGCAGCATGTGCGGCAAATATTGCGCCATGGCGATAGTAGAGGAATACCTCGGCATCTCAGCACCCAAATGCTGAAGTAGCCGTCAACAGACAGGTTATGAGTGGAAAATGAAGGCAGAGATAATACCCATTGGTACGGAAATCTTGCTGGGCAACATAATTGATACCAACTCTTCCTTTTTAGCAAGTCAATTACCCTTGCTGGGAATCGATTTATATTTTATCTCCACAGCAGGCGACAATCAGAAAAGGTTAGTGGATACCTTGAAACGAGCCTGGAAGAGAGCAGACATTATTGTCACCACAGGGGGATTGGGACCTACTCAAGATGATATTACCCGTGAGGCCATTAGCGAGCTAGTCAATGAGGAACTCAAAGTCGATGAGAAACTGTGGCAAGAATTGCAGGATTTGCTCCGCCGCTATCTTGGGGAAATACCACAGAGCAATATAAGACAGGCGACTATTATCCCTTCGGCTCAAATAATCCCCAATCGTATGGGCACGGCGCCCGGCTGGTGGGTTGAGAAAGACAACCACATAATTATAGCTTTACCAGGGCCGTCTGATGAGATGAAAATGATGTGGCAAGAAGGCATTTTGCCCAAATTGGAGCAAAGAGTAACTGGAGAGGTCATACTATCCAGGGTGATTAAGACTTTTCGGCTGGCCGAAGCTAAGGTAGATGAGATGGTAGCGCATATTTCCAAACTATCCAACCCTACTCTGGCTACCTATATCAACCCGGATGGTGTTTATCTGCGTATTACCGCCAAAGCAAAGGAGAAAACAGAAGCGCAGCGCCTTATATCTCAAAGCGAAGAACAAATTCGCAACGTGCTTTCTCCCTATATTTGGGGTGTGGACGATGATACTCTGGGCTCCGTCATTGGAGAACTGCTCAGAGCCAAAAACTGGAGTTTGGCGACTATGGAGTCTTGTACCGAGGGGCTTTTATGCAGCACCATTGCCAGTGGCCGGGAAAGCTGCACCTATTTCAAGGGAGGATTGCTGGCTTCCTGTGATGAGGCTAAAATGGCTTGCGGCGTGGATGCTGCCGTTATGGATGGATATGGCAAGGAAAGCATTCGGGTAGCTAAGGCAATGGCTGAGACTGCACGCAGGAATCTGAGAACCGATGTCGGCATAGGTGTCGGGGGTAATACGAATTCCGATGACAATTCCGGAGAAGCATATATAGGCTTAAGCTGTGATAAATCCGAGCAAACCTTCACCCATCGGCTCCGTGGAAATCGTTCAAGAATGAAGCAAAGAGCAGTTTACGCCGCCCTGTTTGATTTAAGAAAGATGCTGCTCGAGGAGGTCTAATGCACCTAATTATGGACGGCTATTCCAGCAATCAAGAAATTCTCCGGGACGAAGATTTCCTTCGGAAGTGGTTGGAAAACTATCCCGCCAGGATTGGAATGACCAGGATTTCACCTCCATACGTGCTTAGATACCTAGGACCAGTGTTAGAGGATTGGGGAATATCAGGATTCGTCTTCATAGCGGAAAGTCACATTGGCATCCATACCTTTGTTGAGCGGAATTACGTTAACATAGATGTCTTCTCCTGTAAGGATTTTGACACCGACAAAGCAATAGAGGATTTTCAAGAGGGATTCGAGCTGGTTAAGCTCCGCACTTGTCTAATTGACAGAGAATGGCCCAAAGCAGAGACAGCGGTGGGAAACCCCCGAAGTTTTATCTACCATGAACGAGCGTGACTGTCACCCTGAGCCCTTTGCTGGTTGGCATGAAGGGACATTCCTGCCGCACCAGGTTTTTGCCGGACTAGAAGCACCCTATTCAAATCTACAGCAAGCCAAGACTGTCATTCTGCCTGTCCCCTACGATAGCACCAGCGAATGGCGAAGCGGCTCTCGCCATGGCCCGCAAGCTATTATCGACGCCTCCCAGTATTTGGAGCTTTACGATTTAGAGCTGGACCGCCAGATATACAAGGTTGGCATTTCTACCCTGCCCCAGGTAGAACCATTGCTGAGCAGCCCCCAGGATATGATTGACAGAGTTTATACAGTGGTGAAAGGCTTAATACAGAAGGAGAAATTTGTACTGCTGCTCGGTGGAGAGCACTCCCTTTCTTTAGGAGCAGTTCGAGCCTTCAATGAAGCATTTCCCGCACTTTCCGTGTTGCAGCTAGATGCTCATGCTGACCTTCGAAATGAATATTTGGGAACCAAATATGGTCAGGCTTGTGTTATGCGGCGCATCTTCGAGCTTTGCCCTATCTCCCAGGTAGGAGTACGCAGCCTTAGCTGGGAAGAGAAACAATTCCTGAGGCAAAACAAGCTGACGCCTTTCTATATGTCTGGCCTAGCATCGAATACAGATTCCATTGACCAGATAGCGGACTCGCTTACTGAAGATGTCTATGTCACCTTAGATGTAGATGTCCTTGACCCTTCCATTATGCCGGCAGTAGGCACCCCCGAGCCCGACGGCATGTCATGGCGGCAAGTCCTGGATATAATAGAAGGAGTTGCCCTTCACAAGCATGTAGTGGGCTTCGATTTAATGGAATTTTGCCCCCAGGAAGGGCCAGGTTCTTGCGCTTTTCTACTGGCTAAATTAGCTTACAGGTTTATCGGTTGTGCCGTGCCGCAAGAAGGGCAATGAAGGGTAATATAAGCTTAGGTAGGGTCTTTGGTATTCCCCTGCGACTCCATTATACCTGGTTTATCATCTTTGCCTGGGTTACCTTTTTACTCGTGTTTTCCGTCGTAGACCAAACTTACCCCATAGAGCAGAGGATAATTTTAGGCATATTAACCAGTTTGCTCTTTTTTGCTTCCGTCATTACCCATGAACTAGCCCACAGCATCCTGGCTATTCGTAACAATATCCCGGTTAAAGAGATTACCCTCTTTATTTTCGGCGGTGTCTCTCAGATAACTAAGGAAGCAACCACCCCCAGAGCAGAGCTTTCAATAGCCATAGTTGGCCCTTTAACCAGCCTGGCTATAGCTGGCATTTTCTATGGATTGCATCTTCTACTGGCCGCAACCAATCAAATTCTGGCCGCTAGCTCAATGTGGTGGCTAGCTTGGATAAATGTGTTTTTAGCTGTATTTAACTTAATCCCCGGTTTTCCATTAGACGGAGGCAGAATATTTCGTGCCTTCGTGTGGCAAAGGACCCGCGATTACCATAGAGCAACCCGCATCGCTACCAAAGTGGGACAGGGGATAGCTTATGTCCTTATGGCTGTAGGCATTACCAGTATTTTTACTCCATTCCTGCCGTGGTTTAATGGCCTGTTGCTAATATTCATTGGCTGGTTTCTCCGTGATGCGGCCAGAGGCAGTTACCAGCAGGTTTTGCTCCGCGATGCCCTTATCGGTATCACGGCACGCCAGGTGACGGACTATGCTAGTCCCTTAGTCCCTCCCCACATGAACTTAACGGAGCTGGTCGAGCAATATGTATTGCCCACAGGACGAGATTGCTTCCTGATAAGCTGGGGAGCTGAGCTGGAAGGTATGGTTACCCTGCAGCAGATAAAGAAAGTCCCACGCACCGGTTGGGTAACCACCACTGTACAAGATATCATGACTCCAGCGAACAAACTCAAGGTAGCTCATGCTGATCAAGACCTCTTGGGCGTGCTCCAGGAAATGAGTGGGGAAAATACCAATCACATCCCTGTAATGGAAGCAGGGAAAGTCATTGGAATGATAAACCGGGAAGACGTAGCCCGCTTTCTTCGCACCCACGCCCAGTTCGGGACACTCTCAACACCCAAATAGCTATTATCCAACGCAATTCAGTATCTGAAATGAGCCGCCAGGGACTCGAATCCTGAATCGGCTGACTAAAAGTCAGCACAGTGTCCTCAGCCTCTGAAACACTTTTTCCAGCTTTAAAATTAGATGCAAAAGTCACCTGAAATCTAACAGTCAAACGGTCGGATTAACCAGAAAAGCGCCCTTTCGGGCGCCTCCGGACCAGATTTTGAAGCTAAATTGGCTACTTGGTGAGCCGCCAGGGTCTCGAACCCTGAACCTGCTGATTAAGAGTCAGCTGCTCTACCAATTGAGCTAGCGGCCCGAGCTAGCTAGGTCACAACTCCTTGCCATTATTCCTTCTTGCAACCCCGGCAAGATATGGCTATAGGTATCAAGGGTAATGCCATTATTGGCGTGCCCCAGCCTTTCGCTTACTATTTTAGGATGTACGCCACCTTTTGGCAAGGCTGTCTTCAAGAGCTAGGGTTGCCATATAGTGTCTGATCCAGATCAAAGATGATAAGTTTCATTTTGCTGTGTCAAGGCTAACCTTACCTGCATCTGTTCCTTTTCTACGGGGCAGACTGAAGAAAAAGGTTGACCCCCTGCCTTTTTTAGACTCCACCCACATTTCCCCACCATGGGCTTCCACTAATCTCAGGCAAACCATCAGGCCGAGCCCAGCCCCTCTGGTCTGGTCAGGCCTGTTATTCTCAAGGCGCTGGAATGGGCCAAAGATTCTAGCCTGCTCACTGGGGGATAGACCTCTACCCCGATCATTGACTCCTATGACCAGACGCTCTGGCTCTGGATTAACTGAGACTTTTATCTGAGTGCCCGGCTGAGAATATTTGGCTGCGTTGTCCAGCAGGTTATACAGTACTCGTTCAATCCTTAATGGGTCGGCGCTTATTGACGGAAGCTTGTCAGGGAAAGAAGTAACGAACCGGCGTCCAGTGACTTGCCGTTTTATCTTGGATAGCGTATCTCTAACCAGGGTTTTGATGTCAATTGGTTCCAGGTAAAGAGCCAGTTTCTGAGCCTGTACTCGTGAAAGCTCCAGCAGGTTTTCTATCAGTTGAGAGAGAGCCTCGGTTTCTAGAAGGGCATCTTTGGTTAGTTGCTTTACATCAGTTGGTGACAAGCGAGTTCGCTCGGTGAGTAAAGTACTCAAACAGCCGCCGATTACAGTTAATGGCGTCCGCAATTCATGGGATACGAGTCCAATGAACTCATCTTTAAGTTGTTCAAGTCTTTTACGTTCGGTGATATCCACAAAGGAAGCCATCATACAGAAGGGTTTGCCATCAGCATCGGCAACCAGGTTTGCCAAGACCAGCACATCAAAAGTTGACCCATCACTCTGCCTAGCCTTGGCTTCGCCCTGCCACACACCTTCCTTCAAGACTGCCTTCAGCGTCACACCAAACTCATTCTTATCTGCAAAGAAGTTGATAGCATGCTTACCAAGCACCTCTTCTTCTTGTTCATAATCCCACATGCTGAGACAGGCAAGATTCACATAGGTCACAATGCCATCCAGGTCCGTAATAGCAATGCCACTGGCAGATGAAGTAACGGCGAAGGCTTTGACTCTGAGTTCATCTTCCACTTGTTTGCGCTTGGTGATGTCCTGAGCAGTTCCAAAACCGCCTTTAAGCTCACCCTTTGAATCGAACTCTAGTTCGGCCATCTCGCAAACCCACTTCACTTCATCGTCCACAATGATACGGTGCTCAATGTCGTATGGCTCGCCGTGAAGAGCCGCCATCCATTTCCGGTCAACGTATTTCCGATCCTCAGGGTGAACGCTTGAGAGGAAAGTTTCATAAGTCATAGGCATTCCCTTGGGGATGCCGAAGATTCGGTAAGTCTCGTCGGACCACAGAAGCTGGTTGCGCTGGACATCCAGACGCCAGCTACCGGTATGAGCTACAGCCTGAGCACTGTTCAGATTTTGTTCGTTCTCTGCCAATGCTTGTTTTGCTTGCCTGTAGATAGCACTTTCGATGATATCCCACTTGCCTTCGTGTTCAATCAGGGCGAACTGATGGTTCTTGACCACGTCGAGTACAGCGGCGGCATCACATCTATCGAGGCTGTAGGTGCACGCTGCTATCATCCGGTACCGACCGATTATGTTGTTCACCTTAGACTCATATTCCGTGAAACTATGCCACTGGTTCCTTTCCAGCCAGAAGGTGTTGCCCGTCAGCCGCAGCCCGTCATAGCCTCTGGCCAGAGCCTGCTCTACCTTGCTGATCCAGCCGGCGAGCACGCGGTCATCATCAAAAGTGCCCCCCAGCAGATACCATTGGCTGTACGGGATTATCTCTATCTGTCCTTCACGCAGGTACTTATCGAAATCACTAACTGCTGCTCTGATGGCCCCTTGTGCCTCGGCTACCATGAGTGGTTCAGAAGTAACCCACATGCAGAATTCATTACTCTCTAAGCCTGCTTTGAAATAAGGGACAAGTGTGTCAATTAGGTCCTGCTTGGTCTTATAAAACTGACAGAAGTGGGTACCCCAGGGTACGGCGCCAAGCACATCAATACCACTGTTTCTAAGTTCATCTTCCATTGGCATCCTCCTTGTATCACTCTACTAATCAGGTCAATTGTTCATATTCTAGTTGCGCCTTGCCTCCCAGTCAACAAAAACAAAGTAGATGGTTGACATTGCTTGCATGCGCAGATTATTATTTTGAGCGCAGGAGTATGTATAACACAATATTATGAGACAGTTTCGTATCCTAGTAGTCGATGATGAGCAACGTATTCTGAACTTCCTCAGCTCCAAGCTGAAAGCCTCAGGCTATGAGGTTTTTACCGCCAGCGATGGCGTAAAGGCTTTGGAGCAGGTACAAACGCAGGAGCCAGACCTGGTGATACTTGATATCTTGATGCCCAAAAAGGACGGTTTTGAGACGTTGAAAGAACTCCGCACCTTTTCCCCAATACCAACTATCATCCTCAGCGCTAAGGAAACAAACGCAGATAAGGTAAAGGGGCTTACCCTTGGTGCCGATGACTATCTGGCCAAGCCTTTCAACCCCGATGAATTGGTGGCACGAATTGAGGCGGTGAGGCGGCGCCTAACACCAGATGGGACACGGAAAATCCGTGATCAACTTTCTCTGGGTGATTTAGTCATTGATTTCAAAAAGCACCTTGTTATTTTGCGAGGGAAAGAAACTCGCTTGACCCGCATCGAATGGCTTCTACTAAGTGAGCTTGCCCAGAATGCCGGGAAGCTCATACTTTATAGTGACCTTCTAACACGAATCTGGGGGCCTGAGTATCGGGACGATGTACAGATACTGCGCACATGGATTAGCCGGCTAAGAGAAAAGATAGAAAGTGAACCTGATAGTCCCAAGCTCATTCGTACGATACCTAAGACAGGCTACATGATGGACGTGCCTTCTGCCTGAAGCTGATTTCTATCCAACCTCTCCAATACTCTCCCAAATGTCATAGTTTTGTAACTTTTTCTGCCTACATTTTATGACTTTTCCATTGCCTACTTTATAGAATATCCCTACCGAAGTAGTCTTGGAGAAAATCCACAGTGGTTGTACTAGCCCAATATCTACAAGCTCAGTCTCTAAACGGGACAAAAGTGCGTTCCATTTTCGATGGTCATGGGCTGGTGCTCTTCTGCTCTGGATGGGCAACCCTGAATTGCTTCGAGTCCAATCTTATTGAAGCGTGGCATATTTCAGAAATCATGGGCGAAGGAAGAGGTGCAAATAAATGAGCGTGAGAGTATACATGTTGCTTGATATTGTAGATCGGAGCTGCCAATACGCGGTTCACATGCTGCAGAGCAGGGCAGGGGTTATTCTTGCCGACCAGCTGGAAGGGTACCCCAATATCATTGTTGCGGTTGAAGCTGCAGACAGGCAAAGCCTGGCTGAAGCGATAATGCCGATCCTTGGATGCATTGATGGCATCACCGAAAACCTGCGTCTGTTAATCACTCGAGATAATGAGATTTCACTTGACCTCCTTACTTCAAGTGATACGACACCGCGTAAAAGGAGGTTAAGAAAAGGCTAACACTAGGAGAAGGATGACCAATTCAGAAAGGAGATAACACATATGCTTGCGGGAAAGCACATTGCCATTCTGGCTGAGGAAGATTTTGAAGACTCCGAGTTCACGGAACCGCTGCGAGCGATGAAAGACGCAGGTGCTAGTGTGCTAATTGTGGGCAGCGGCTCGAAGAGAAGTTACACAGGAAAGAGAGGCTCGGCCAAGGTGACGGTAGACACAACGGCCGATAAGGTTGAAGCCAGTCAATTTGATGCCATAATTGTCCCCGGCGGCTATGCTCCGGACAAGATGCGCCTGCACCAGCCGATGGTTGATTTGATACGGAAGGCGCATGCTGAGGGCAAGATAATAGCCGCAATCTGCCACGGCCCCCAGCTTCTGATCTCAGCCGATATAGTCAAAGGGCGCCGTGTAACTTCATGGCCTTCGGTAGCGGTAGACCTGAAAAATGCCGGCGCTATCTGGGTTGATGAGCCGGTGGTCAGGGATGGCAATATCATAACCGCGCGTAAACCTGCTGACCTGCCGAAATTCAATAAGGCAATAATCGAGGCTTTACTATGAATCAGGATATGTCAGAAGGAGGGAATTACATGCTAGGAACAAAAATGCAAACCTGAGCTGTATCAGACCAATCGTGTAAAAATATCAGAAGGAGGTCCAAATGTACAAGAAGATTTTGGTGCCATTGGACGGCTCGGAACTGGCGGAGTGTGTACTTCCTCACGTGGAGTCTGTTGCAAAAGGGTGTGGGGTGGAAGAAGTTATTTTTCTCCGCGTGCACGAGCCTTTTCACCAGTTCTGCGACTATGACGGTTGTCTCAGCCAGGAAACTATAAATAGCATTGATGTAGATAATAAAGCGGCTGCGGAGAGCTACCTGAGCCAGCTGATCAAACGGACTCGATATGAAGGAGTATCCGTCAAGCCAGAAGTAATAACCGGCACACCAGGGGAAAGCATCGCTGACTATGCTACCAAAAACTCAATGGATCTGATCGCCATCGCCACACACGGACGCTCCGGTATAAGTCGCTGGGCCTGGGGTAGTGTGGCTGACCAGGTTCTTCGTTCCGCCTGTGTGGCAGTTTTGATGGTGAGAGCGCCAGGTTGTGTGCCTGGTATTTAGAGCAAGGAAAGGAGGGCAAGATGTACAAGAAAATTCTAGTTCCATTAGATGGCTCCAAGTTGGCTGAGTCTGCACTTCCTCATGTGGAAGAGTTGGCTAAAGGCTGTGGCACGGAAGAGGTCATCTTGGTCAGTGTTACCGAGCGCGTTCAAGGCTATAGAGCAGTTGAGGGCTCAACCGAGCCAGTCGTTCGCTCGGGGGGTGGCTGGCTGGGCTCCATCCAGCCACCACTTCAACGACTTGTACCGGAAGCATTCGGCAAGAAAGAGAAGCAGGCACAGAGGTATCTTGACAGAATAGCTAAAACCCTGGCAGCCAAGGGAATCAATGTAAGTACAGAGGTACTTCTTTGGAAACCTACCGAGGCAATAGTCGGCTACGCTAAACAGTATGGATGTGACCTGATTGTCATGGCGAGCCATGGTCGCTCCGGTCCAAGCCGGTGGGCCTATGGCAGTGTTGCCGACAAAGTTCTGAGGTCCAGTTGCATCCCGGTGTTAATGATTAGAGCACCGGGCTGTGTGCCCGGCATTTGAAAGTGAAAAGAGAGGTCAAAGATGTACAAAAAGATCTTGGTTGCGCTGGATGGCTCTAAATTGGCCGAGTGCGCACTTCCTCATGCAGAAGAATTGGCTAAGGGCTGCGACACAACAGAGGTCATATTGGTCAGTGTCACTGAGCGCGTTCAAGGCTATAGAGCAGTCAAGGGCTCAACCGAGCCATTTATTCGCTCAGG
The DNA here is from genome assembly GCA_029857995.1 of Dehalococcoidia bacterium. Classification (GTDB taxonomy): domain Bacteria; phylum Chloroflexota; class Dehalococcoidia; order GIF9; family AB-539-J10; genus RBG-13-51-36. The sequence continues at coordinate 10,249 of JAOUFZ010000002.1, read as the reverse complement.
TGGTGGCTGGGGGAGCTCCATCCAGCCACCACTTCAACGACTTGTACCGGAAGCATTCGGCAAGAAAGAGAAGCAGGCCGAAAGGTATCTCGGCAGGATAGCCGAGAAATTGGAATCTAAAGGAGTCAAGGTACACACGGAGGTGCTCTTTTGGCCTCCTGCTGAGGCGATTGCTTCTTACGCAGAGCAAAATGGTGCTGACATTATTGTCATGTCCAGTCACGGCCGCTCCGGCCCGAGTCGCTGGGCTTATGGCAGCGTTGCCGACAAAGTCCTCAGAGCCAGTTGTGTTCCCGTATTAATGGTCAGAGCACCTGGGTGCGTACCCGGCATATAGGCAAATATAAGAAGATCAAAATATGTGCAGATATCTAGGGAGGAGGGAATGGAATGAAACAATTTGGAGGACTTTTTCAAAGCGCGGACTGGAAGATGGAGAAGCATGTCCCGGTAATAGAGTGCGCGGACAAAGTGAAAGCCAGTGAGTTCTTTCCGGTGAAGGTAACTCTGGGGAAAGAGATAGCTCATCCCAATACAACCGAATACCATATCCGATGGATTTCGGTTTACTTCCACCCGGACGGGGAAAAGTTTACCTACCAGATAGGGCACTTTGAGTTTGCCGCCCACGGGGAATCGGTAGAGGGACCGGATAAAAGCTCAATATACACTCAGCATGAAGTCAGCTTGTCGATGAAGACGGGCAAGCCCGGGGTTATCTACGCCAGTGCATTGTGCAATATCCACGGTCTTTGGCAGTCAAGCAAAGAAATCAAGATGTCATAGCGAAGCGTTTATCAGAGATGACTATGTCTGTCTTACTTGGAGACATTGTTGCTGAGGAGCAGAGCATGAAGGCAATTTTAGAACCCAGGAGGTGATCATACAGTCAGTTCCGTCGTTAATGCTCTTTGGATGGCCATAGGCCTTGACTGGAAGGAGATGTACCGTGACTTATTTGCCGGATATCTACAAAGGATTCAAGCACCAATTTCCTGAGATAGCTAAAGCCTATGACGAACTAGCCGTCAAATGTCATGACTGGGGGCCGTTGGATGAAAAAGCAAGGCGACTGATAAAGCTGGGCATTGCCATTGGCTTGAGTTCAGAAGGTGGGGTAAAGTCACATGCCCGGCGAGCGCTTGAGGAAGGCATGACCGCCGAGGAGCTTCGCCACGCTGTGCTCCTAGCATTTACTACGGCAGGGTTCCCCACAATGATTGCTGCCATGAAGTGGGTGGATGAGGTTATCGACAAACATAAGAAGAGTCAATCTGGAGGCGATTAATGCCTGTTGATTTTAATTTCATGGTGGGCGGAGAAGCTGGACAAGGAGTGCAGTCGGTAGGATTCCTGCTGGCTAAAGTCTTTGCCCGCGGCGGTTACCATATCTTCGCTGACCAGGATTACGAGTCCAGAGTTAGAGGCGGACATAACTTCTTCCGTGTCAGAGTCAGTGACGGCAAGGTAGATGCCATTGCCGAAGACGTGGACATACTGATTGCACTTAACATGGACAGTATCGAATTGCACCAACCGAATATGGTTACTCAAGGCATTATCATTTTCGATGGAGAAAAGGTAAAGGGAATCAGCGGTAATAATGGTAGCCTTTTCAGCATACCGCTGGAGAAGCTGGCCGAGGAGAAGGCTGGAGCCAAGCTCATGATCAATACCGTGGCCCTCGGTGCTGTCCTGGCAGCGGTAAAATATGATCTGAACATACTAAATACGGTTCTGGTAGACTGGTTCGGGAAGGGCGAAGTTGCCGATAGGAATATTGCAGCGGCAAAGGCGGGATACGACTATGTCCAGTCTGAGCAGAAAGGCAACCTTCGTAAGCTCAAGCCCCTCTCTGAGGCTAAGAGAATGCTGCTCACCGGCAACGAGGCAATATCTCTGGGGGCGATTGCCGCAGGATGCAAATTCATGGCTGCCTATCCTATGACCCCTGCCAGCTCTATCATGGAATATATGGCAGCCAAATCAAAAGAATTCGATTTGGTAATGGTCCACGCTGAGGACGAGATAGCTGCCATCAACATGGCTATTGGGGCTGCCTACGCTGGTGTCAGGGCCATGACTGCCACCTCTGGCAGCGGCCTTTGCCTCATGGTAGAAGGCATAGGGCTGGCGGGCATCACTGAGACACCGATAGTGATAATTGATGGGCAGCGACCGGGTCCAGCTGTAGGCCTGCCCACCCGAACGGAACAGGGTGACCTTCAGTTTGTGCTTCATGCCCACCACGGCGACTTCCCCAGGGCTGTCTTGGCACCGGCTACCATTGAAGATGCCTTCTGGGTAACGATCAACGCTTTCAATTGGGCAGAAAAATATCAACTGCCGGTTATTATTTTAACCGATCAGCATCTGGCAAGCTCCTATGCCACCGTTGACCCATTAGACCTCTCGCAGGTAAGCATCGACCGCGGCATGTTATTTTCAGAGAAAGAGGATGACCCCTTGGAGTACCTGAGACACAGGGTAACAAAGTCCGGTATTTCTCCCCGAGCCTTCCCTGGTCTGGGCAAGGCACTGGTGGTCACCGACTGCGACGAGCACGATGAGGAAGGACACCTCACGGAAGATGCTGGGGAGAGGACGGCACAGGTGCAGAAAAGACTGCGAAAGCTTTTTTCACTTAAAGAGGAAATCGGCACACCAAAGAAGTACGGTCCTAAAAAGGCGGAAACAACTCTTATAGGCTGGGGCAGCACTTATGGAGCTATCCATGAGGCAGTGGATATCCTGTGCAAGGAAGACGCCAGCGTCAATATGCTTCACCTCAATGAACTATGGCCTTTCCCGGCGAAGGCAGTAGCCGATGCTGTCAGTAAGGCCCGAAATAGCTACGCCATTGAAAACAATGCTACGGGACAGCTTGCCCGCCTCATGAAGGCAGAAACGGGATATGATGTTAGCGGTCGAATCCTGAAATACGATGGGCGGCCCTTTACACCAGCCTTTATCGCCCAAGCAGTGAGAAAGGAGAGGGGCTAAAGATGGTTACAGTCTCTGATTATGCTGGACTGAAGCCGGCGTGGTGCCCAGGTTGCGGCAACTTCGGCATATTGCAGGCATTAAATAGAGCACTGGTTGAGATGGAGATTGAACCTCATCAGGTCTTACTGGTCTCTGGTATCGGCCAGGCAGGCAAGCTACCTCACTACACCAGAGGCAACGTGTTCAACTCCCTGCATGGCAGACCGGTTCCGCCAGCTATCGGCGCCAAGATTGCCAATTCTGAGTTGATAGTCATCGCCATCAGCGGCGATGGGGATGCCTATGGCGAGGGAGGCAACCATTTTCTCCATGCTGCCCGTCGCAACCATGATATTACCTACCTGGTACATAATAATCAGGTCTATGGGCTGACCAAGGGACAGGCATCCCCCACCAGTGATGTCGGTTTTATCACCAAGACGACGCCTTACGGAGCAGCTAGCCCGGTAAATCCTATCGCCCTGGCGATCGTCAGCGGTGCCAGTTTCGTCGGTAGAGGCTTCGCCGGGGATATAGACCACCTTTCCAACCTTATTAAAAGGGGTATTACTCATCGGGGATTCGCCCTCATCGATATTCTGCAACCCTGCATCTCGTTCAACCATAAAAATACCTTCCAGTGGTATGCGGAACGGGTGTATAAGCTGGAAGACGAAAGCTATGACCCCAGCGACAAGAAGGCAGCAATAGAAAAGGCACTTGAATGGGGAGAGAAGATTCCTATTGGGGTCATCTACAAAGGAGATTTGCTGGTTTACGAAGATCAGCTACCGGCTCTGAGCGAGGGGCCGCTGGTGAAACAGATAATTGACCCCCGTCGAGTTGAGAAACTCCTGGCGGAGTTTATGTGAGTCGACGTGATTTCGACAATAGGAAGGTGACCGATATGAGAATAGGTCAGTAAATGAAGCAATACGCAGCGTTACCTAGGGTTGATGAACAAGGAATATTCTTAGGAGCTTGTAATATGCCAACAGTAAAAGCGTTTTTCACCAATATGTCAGTGCCCATGCCTCTGGGAAGAAAGCTCAAACTAGTGTTTCGCAACAACTTCATAAAGATTTGGCGAAGACAGAACTGTTGCGGTCATCCGGGAGAGCCAGGGTGCTGTGAGGGATCTTCAGCCAAGCACCACTCCCATGAGTAAGGAAAAGAGTTCAAGGAGGTAGAAGATGTCTGAAATATCAATCGGTAAGGAATTTCTGGAATTGGCAATCGAGATCGAGAAGAACGGACGCTTCTTCTACGAGGTTGCAGCTCGACTTAATAGAAACAAAGAGATAGGGGACGTTTTTGCCAAACTTGCTGCCCGGGAGAGGGAACATGAGAATAACTTTCATGATATGCTGTCCCGTCTTGGTGGCTATCGACCTTACCAAAAGCAAACTGGGGAACACTACCAGTATATCAGGGACCTAGCTGAAACCAGTATCTTCGCTGGGGAACGAGCACAGACTGTCTTGAGGAGAAAATCGATTACAGACGTAGAAGCCTTAGAAATTGGCATCGCTTTTGAGAAAGATTCTATTCTGTTCTATTCAGAGATGAGGGGCATGATGCCCAGACAGGATCAAGAAATCGTAGACGTGATAACCAGCGAGGAAAAGAAACATCTCAGTGAACTGGTATATATGGCAGGCAGACTTAGGGGTGGGGCATAACTTCGAGATGGCAAGGAGGAATACATAAATGGTCAGTTTTAATGGAGTAAATCACCTGGCTATGGCTACAGGAGATATGGACAAGACCATACGTTTCTGGAGGGACCTGCTGGGTATGCGTCTGGTTGCCGGATTGGGGCAACCGGGATACCGACACTATTTTTTTGAGATTTCGGAGACTGACCTCATCGCCTTTTTTGAGTGGGCTGGGGTTAAGCCTGTGGCCAAAAAGGAGCATGGACGCCCGGTTAGAGGCCCTTTCATCTTCGACCATGTCTCTTTCGGTGTTGAAACGGAAGATGACCTGTGGTCGCTGAAGGACAAGCTAGAGGCCGCGGGTTTTCCCGTATCAGACGTTATTGACCACGGATTCATTCACTCGATTTACGCCCATGACCCAAACGGTATCCCTATCGAATTCTCACACAATGTGGCGAGGGTTAACATCAGAAAAGAACCTCAGATGAGAGATGGGGCACCATCAGGAATAACACTTGAGGGACCGCAGCCGCAGAGTGGAATATGGCCCGGGGTCGCTACATCTACTCCCGCATCAAAGCGTATAGTATACCCCGGTGCCGGAAGTGAATTGTTTCATGGTAAGAAAAGTGTTTAGAAATTGGAGCTTGGTCATGGGGAAATTACGCATCCTGTCGCATAGCCCTGAACTGTTTGCCGACCGGCGAGAAGCCAAAAGTCTCCTAGCTCGACAATTGACTCGCTACCGTGCTCACGCGCCATTATCTTCTGTTCTGGTAATCATGACATTGTGTTCTTCAGGTTACTTAACACCTGAGGTATTAGCTCGGTGACAGCGGGATGGATATGCATGCTTGTTTGTATCTGGTCAATGCCACCGCCAGATGCCATGACATTTATCACTTCCTGAATCAGAATAGGCGCGTAGGGGCCAATAATGTGAAAACCTAATATCTTTCCCGTATCCGCCTCTACGATAGCTTTGGCGAAGCCATTTTCCTCCATCATGGCCTCACCCTGGGCCACGTCTGAATACTTGGCCTTGCCGATCAGGACCTTGTGTGCTTTTCTGGCAGCTTCTTCAGTCATTCCTACGGATGCAATCTGGGGGTAGGAATAGACAGCATGGGGAGCAGCGCTGTAGTCCATCTTTATTTTGCTGCCATGGATGGCATTATCGGCAGCCAGCGATGCTTCTACGTTGGCTACATGCGTAAACATCTGCTGACCGTTGATATCCCCCACAGCAAATATGTTCTTCTTAGTGGTTTCAAGGTACTCATCAACCTTGATAAAGCCTCTTTTATCAACCTCCACACCAGTATTTTCTAACTTTAGCAGGTCGGCATTAGACCTTCTACCCACGGCCATCAGGATTCTCTGTGCCGTGAATTCCTTATGCCCGCCACCCTTTAAATCGTTTACAACAACGGTTACATCATGCCCATTACTCTTCACCGCCTCAGCTTGGACGCCAGTGTAAACATCCATGCGCCGGCCTAACTCCTTCTTCAGAATCTCCGCTATTTCTGGTTCTTCAGCAAGGACGAGCCGGTCTGCCATTTCCAAAATATTTACCCTGGTTCCCATGGCGGCAAAAAAGTGGCCGTATTCCACTGCAATATAGCCCCCACCGATAATTATGAGGTTGTCCGGCCGCTCCTTCAGTTGTAGCACTGTCTCATTGGTAAGATAGCCCAGGCTTTCCAGACCCTTTATTGGCGGTATCAGGGGGCGCGAGCCAGAAGCGATGAAAACCTTATCGCCCTTTATTTTTTTACCAGTAACCTCGATGGTGTAATCAGCAACAAAGTGTCCTTCGCCTTCATAGAAGTCTAGATTTTCTACGTGGGAGAGTTCTTGCTTCATGTGTTCTTGACTTTCCCGTACGACTTTTCTCATGCGCTCCATGATGAAATTGAAGTCAATATTTTTTGTCGCGGCTTCAATGCCCAGCTTTTTGGCTCCCTGTATCTCGGCTATTCTGTCAGCAGCGAATATGAGCATCTTGGATGGTATACAGCCCAGATTGGCACAGGTACCTCCAAGTGGGCCTTTATCCACAAGTGCCACACTTAGGCCATGGGATAGGGCTTCGTCGACAATATTAGTTCCGCACCCTGAGCCGATGACAATGACATCATATTTCTTCATACTCCCTCCGAACTCCATTTGCCTGGTACTCAAGAGCCTCGCCAGTGGTGACAGGAAAACCAGCAGCTACCCATCCCTTTACGCTATCGGGGACATTGTAGACACTCGGATAACCAACCCGAAGCAGAGTGCTCGCACCAAGCCCGGCATGGTGTCCCCCATTATAGAACACCCCCAGCGCTTATGTTTTTGGCCGTAGAGGCGACACTTATCAATAGGCTATGATGTTAGCCACCCACCATCAATAACAATGGCAGCCCCACTTATATAATCAGCCTCCTCGGATGCCAAAAAAACGGCAAGGCTAGCAATTTCCTCCGGTTGTCCCAGTCTTCCCTTAGGAATTCTTGCCAGCACCTGCGCCAACTGACCGCCTTCCTTGACTCCTTTAGACATGTCAGTATCTATCGCCCCGGGGCAAATCGCGTTCACATTTACGCCTTGGGGAGTAAGCTCCAGTGCAAGTGCTTCGGTGAGAGCCATTACACCACCTTTTGATGCCGTGTAATGAGCTATGAGAGGAAAGGCAATGCCACATCCACCGGAAGAGATTGAGGCGATGTTAATGATGCGCCCCCATTTGTTCTTGATCATGACTCTGCCAGCAGCCCGAGCACAGAGAAACTGCCCCCTGAGATTTACATTTAAAGTCTTGTCCCAGTCTTCATCCGTAAGCTCCAGGAACGGCTTGAAAGTTAAGATTCCTGCATTGTTTACCAGGATGTCAACTCTGCCAAACTCTGCCACTGTTCTCTTGACCATATCCTCGACGTCGTCGCTGGAGCTGACCTCACACTTGAGTGCCAATCCTTTTCTCCCCAGCTCTTCTATCTCATCAACAACCTTCTGGCAATCTTCTTGGCTTATGTCACTCACAACTACATTGGCTCCTTCTCTGGCCAGAGCCAAGGCAATGGCACGCCCTATTCCTCTCCGAGCCCCAGTTACAATCGCTGTTTTGTTATTTAGCCTTATGTTTCTTCACCTCCTTGGTCTTATGATATGCCGAATCACGTTAGAAAGGTAATCTCGCAACGCTTCCGCATTTCCTTACTCCAACCAGTCTCCAGACTTGAACGAAATTACAGGGCGCGACTTAGCAACACGGACACGCTCCGATTGAAATTATAGTTCGCCTGCTGTGGAGAAGTCATAAAATATCGATGGGAAAAATTACAAAAGTGTGACATTTTGCACCTAATCTCAAAGCGATAAGAGTCACAGACGCAGGCTACCCATGAGTCTAGAATTATATTGAAAAAGGGAGGTGGGATACTGTTAAAGTAAAAAGTGCAAGTGAAGGAAGGTTCCTGAGCTCCTCGTGATATTATGAGGGCTCCAAGTAAAGTGGGCAACTTAGCGAAAGTGATCGAAGGGGAGGAGTAGTGGAACGAATGTGGGGACACCCTTTGTAAGCGTTATAGCTGAAGAAGTGTGTCCCTTTTCATATAAACTAGCCCATAACAAAATGACATAACTTTGCAACTTTTATTGATGCAATTTTATGACCTTTTAACACTGCTATTGCTACAATCGTTGTAGTGCATCAGCTGTAAAACATTACTAATGGAAAGGAGCTGCGAAATGTTCGCAAGAGTAACCATGACTGAGGGGTCACCAGCGGGAATTGACGAAGCGGTCCGTTTCATGCGGGAGACAGTCCTTCCCGAAGCCAGGAATATGAAGGGGTTTAAGGACTCATACCTGTTGGTTGACCGAAAGACAGGCAAGCAGATGGGCATCGCCCTGCGGGAGACTGAGGCTGACCTTAATGCCAGTGCCGAGGCTGCCAAACGCCTCCGGGCGCAATATGTCTGGGAAGCAACTGCCCAACCACCTAAGGTCGAGATATACGAAGTTGCAGTACAGCTCTAACAGGTAGCTTGCCAAGATTGAACTAATAAACAGGGAGGGAGGAAGAGAAAATGTTATTTCACATTACTCATGTCCACACACCGGGGACATGCCCTTACCACAATCCGGAAAAAGCCCGTGCCACCTTCGGCAGACTGCTCAGCAGTGCTGAGCAGTCTGGAGTTAGATTGGTTGGCGTCTGGGTGGACGCGCCGGCTCACACCCTCTACATTGTAGTCGAGACCGACTCTGCCCAGAAAATCGAGGAATTCCTTGCTCCAGCTTACGAGATAGCACATGCCGAGACGAGGATAGTCCAGGATGGTCGCGAAATTCTAAAGAGAAGAGCTGGAACAGAGTAATATACTTCACAATCGTTATTTGGAATTGTTCTCTTCAAGAGAACGTTTGCAGAAAAGTAAACATAAGCACTTTCAATTGATTACAACGCTGATGCAAAGCTAAAGAAGCAAGGAGGTGAAAAATGGCTTACACGTTGGCTTGTCGGGACGCCGGGGAGACTACTTGCCCTTTCGTCGCCCGGGGCGAAACCAAGGAAGAGGTGCTTGCACAGGCGGCAAAGCATGCCAAAGAGGTGCACCGCTACACCGATGAACAGCTTAATGACCCCAAGATGATGAAACAGATGAAGACAATAATCAAGCAGGCATAAGACCTCAGGCTTCGATTGCAGCGTGCACTCAGATACTGGCCAGGCTGCAAGAGACGACAAAGCAGTCTCTTGCGGCCTGGAGACGGGTCCTACTTGTTGTAGACACCAATTCTGGATGGCGGTGCCCATAAGTTGCTCAGGGACGAATTCCCCAGGGACACCGTACCAATCAGGCCTACGACTAACTCCAGAATGTCATAGTTTTGTAACTTTGCTGACTTCTATTTTATGACTATTCCATATCCCAGTCGATAGACTATATATAACCGTGGTCGATCCAATCCAACAAAAAAACAGGGTTGAGCGTTGTTTATTAACAGTGTTCAATATGAAATCTCGAAGGATGAGTGAAAATGAGACTACGTATTATGGTTGGGATTCTACTTTTAGCTTCAGTAATAACAGTAGGAATAACAGTAGGTTGCACGCCGCAAGAGCCGGCGGGTAATTATACGGATATATCGCCCGCCGAGGCCAAAGAGATGATCGACGAAAACTCGGAGTTAATTATCATCGATGTTTCACCTGCTTACGAGGCGGGACACCTACCGGGAGCAGTAAACTACTACCTGGGCGATGGGTCTCTCGATGCGGCGATGCCAATGCTGGACAAGAACGCCACGTATCTGGTCTACTGTCATTCTGAGAGCGCGTCAAGACAGGGGGCGCAGAAGCTGGTGGATGCTGAATTCATGAATGTGTACCGGCTGGAAGGTGAATATGAAGCCTGGGTAGATGCCGGGTATCCGATAGAAACATAGCAGATAATTAGAGGTACCGTGCATAACAATCTGGCCGGGGGGACCAGTTCACAGGAGTACCAGTGTATACTGGAGCAAATTCGGACTGGTCTCCTTGGGATGCAAAGGTACGCTTGTCGATTCATTGGACTTGACGAATTCCAGCTCCTCTATAGCGTGCA
>JAOUFZ010000224.1 GCA_029857995.1 Dehalococcoidia bacterium | reverse complement strand
GAACCAAGCAAAACAACATCAGGAAGATTAGCTTCAATTGTCTCGAGTGGGTTCTGAGTTGGGTCGCACTCCAATATCTCCAGGTCAGGTTGTCCCGACAGTCCCTGACGCACTCCGCCTCTGAAAAGCGCTTGCTCATCGATTACCATAACCTTGATCTTATCCATGAGTCACCTCCTGATGATCCTCATATATCTAGTTTAAACGACGTCTTAATTGTTTAGATTTAGCTCCGTTGACTTATCGTATAATGTAATCCCTCTGATGTCAATACTATATCATTTCGCACTGTGAAATATTTGGGGTCTGCGCTAGTTCAGATAGATGGGTGACGCTATATATGTTCGTAACATTTGGCAATGACCTTCCGCGTCATTGCCAGCCCCGACTTGTCCGGGCGTGGCAATCTCAATTCTCACCCGCAACACCGGGATTGCAGAGCCTGTTTCGAAGCGTAAGCGAGGAATCTCGCCCCTGGCAATGACAGAAAAGAAGTGTCACTAAGGTACTTAACGAGCACAGGGTCTTGACAAGTGGTATTAAGGTAGTATAATGGTAACAGGCTGAAAGTACCAGCCAGCGGTGTTGTGTGATGAATCGCCGAAGGTCTAATATAGAAATAATAGCCGACATGCTCCGAGTCGGCGAAAATGGCGCGGGCAAGACGGAGATTATGTACAGTGCCAACATGAGCTACGCGCAGATACAAAAATATCTTGGCTTCCTCTTGGGCCACGGATTTATTAACAAAGTAAAGCTAGGAAATCCGTCAGTTAGCTATCAAGTAACTGAAAAGGGAGGAGAGCTACTCAGAAATATAGACAGCATAGTTGAAGTACTCGAGTTTCGAAACGGCAATAATGGCCACGGAGCTTGAGGCTCGAATGTTGTAGAATTACTAAGGGGTGCCTGGAGTAGAGTGGGGTCACCCCTTATTCAATATAAAAATAGTGTAAGGAGTTGTTATGTAGGAGCGGTATATGTCTGAAAAAAGAATGCTGATAGTAGATGCCGAACTGGTGAGAAAGATAGATGACAACCGGGGTGATGTGGGGCGGTCTGAGTTCATTGACCTTCTTATTGACAGTCAATTGAAGGAAAAGGAAGAAGGTAAGAAGCAGGGCGGCGTAACCCGAGAGGAATTTCACCAGTTTCAGGAAGGCACGAAAGAGCTATTGCGCAGTTTCCTGGAATTCTTCATCAGCTACGGGTTGGAGCTAGGCAAACAACCCAGCGATAGCGAATTCGAGCACCTGACCCACAAATTACAGAGTCTGGGCGGCTCGGCTAAAGTAAAAGGCTCCTAACTTCTTCGCATTTTCCCCCGCGGCTACATTCCGCACAGCTTCAACTAGAACTATCTTCTAGAACATAATCTCTTCCCAAGCTATTCCAGCCTTGTCATACTGTCCTCAAGATAGCGATTTTCCGTCTGTCATTTTGAATGACACACAGGAAAGCTGGAGGGACAGCGATGACAAGTCCGCTTTATCTATTGCGCGAGGGGAGGAAAGAGGAACTGTGGCAGATGTGTTGCGGGTTTCTTGGCCTCAGCCTGGAGCAGTTTATGACCATCCAGAAGAGGCTGCTTCTGGAGCAGATTGAGCTACTGAGAAACAGTGCACTGGGCAGGAGAGTCATGCGCGGCGCTATGCCTGAGACGGTGGAGGAATTCCGCGAGCAGGTACCTTTGACTACCTACGCCGATTACCTGCCTGAGCTTGTGCAAATGAGGGAGGATGTGTTGCCGGCCAAGCCCGCCTTATGGGTGCATACCGTAGGCAGGATAGGTGAGTATAATTTCAAATGGGTGCCCTTATCTAGCAGGTTCTTGGATGAATTTGAGCGGGTGGCTGGCGGGATTGGGCTTCTGGCCTCCTGTAACGGCCAGGGTGATTTTCTGGCGAAAGAGCATTTGAAAACCTTGGCCACCATGGCGTCCCGCGATTATGGGTCAGGCATAGTGGCACATCTGATGCAACAGGCACTCGGCTTCGACCTCTTCCCTTCCAATCCAGGAGAAATGACATTTGAAGAAAAGATAAGAGCTGGTCTTAAGGAAGCTTTATCT
>JAOUFZ010000067.1 GCA_029857995.1 Dehalococcoidia bacterium | reverse complement strand
CTGATTCATGTGATACCAGCCCTCAATCATGTTGGTGAACATATGAATCCTTCTCTCAATGATTGCTTCGGCATCCTTGTCCAGCTCCCCTCCGGCAACATCTACCAGAATGGCAATAGGATAGCTACCACCGCCTTTCTCTTCATCGTAAGGTTTCAAATCACCTATGTCCGGACCGATAATTTCCACTTTCTCATTTTCTATTTCATCAAGACTTTTAACTGTTGCTAATTCAAACTTATGTGCTGCTTTTGGCCCACCGAACTCGATGTACAGGTCTTCTTTCCTTATTACCTCACCTTCGTACTGAGGTCCAATATCTGCATGAAATCCATTCGCCATTTCTTATGCTCCTTTCTTTAAATTATCTATTAAGCTTTCCAGGAATGCTTTCCATTGCTCATCTTTTCTGAAATTGGGAAGAGAATAGTTTGCATTGGGGAAGTAATACTTGCACAGGGTCATGGTTTTTAGATGAGGGGCAAAATGCTTGAGTACAGACAGGCCCTGTTCTCCGAGATCGCTCCTTATACCGAAGAAGACCACCAAATCATGGTTACCTTCCTTCTTGACACCCCGCCAATTTGGATCTTTGAGCGCATTGATTATCTCTACAACATCATAGAAGCTATCCGGTTTTACCCCCAGCTCCGCCATCTTCGCTCTAACCTGAGCCGTAGCACACGTAGGAATATTAGCAGCCTTAGCAATCTCCAGAGCATATTCTATGAGCAGCTTACCATCAAGCGACCTTTTCAACAGAAGTGGGCCAAGTACAAGAAGCGGCCTTTTTGCTTTTTGTATCAGATCGGCATATTCTTGGGCATCTTCTATCAGCCTTGCTGACTTTATCCCGGTTAAGACATTTACCCTATGATATGGTATTACACTCATTTTCCCCTCCTTCTAATGTATCACTGCATCCACAGGGACCTTGCTGGGATAAGTTCCGATAAGGGTAGGAAGTCCCACGGGCTCCCTGGGTTGCCAGCCGATTTTCTGTAGGTATTCCCGCACTTCTTTCTTATAGACAAGAGGAATATCAGGATCCCTGCGCACAAAGAGGTGAATGTCTTCAGGAAGACCACCACCCATGAACTTCTTGTGCAGGGAGATGTAATGGTTTAATTTTATCGCCCTTCCCTGAGGAGTATCGTTTCTTCTTATGCAAAGCTTGGGAATCATCACCATAGCTTTCTCTTTAGTCTCACATACGTAGGCCAGGTGTTCAGGTGCTGGCTCTACCGTATCTACTATTTCTCTCTTCCGGGCATCCATGACTCTCCAATCGTCCTCTTCCTTCCTGGAGAGGTATAACCTTCTATATTTGGAGGAATGAGGTCCGAGTATCACCGGGATGCCCAATCGGTTGCAGCCCGTAGCAATGGAAGCAGCCTTCTGTGAGTAGGCTCCCCAAGCTATGCCAACAGCACCTACTCGATTAAGGACGTAGTCGGCCATCACCTCGTAGTTTCCTCTCAGGGGCAGCGCCGCGAAGATATTAGCAATTTTTATTGCCGCTCCGGTGATATGACTGTTGGCGACACAGGAGCCAACGTTCACTACCCCTCCCATATCAAAATTTGGTGGGTATTTCTCATAAACAGTCTTGCCATCGGCATCCTTCCACATCCCGGCAACCATGGCACTGCATCCCGAAACAACCACGATGTACTTTCTCTTCGCAAATTCGTCCACCATCTCGGCAATGTCTCGAATATCCGGAAAGTTGGAGCAGCCCACAATGGCAACCACTCCGGGGATTGTGCCCAGAGTTATGGGTGCCCCCACAGTCCTTATCTCCGTATCCATAATCGGACCACGCCCAGCTCTCACCTTCCAGGTCTCTTTACTCGCTGCTATCTGCATTATCTTGAAGATGGGAAGCTTGCGAGGACATTCTGCCTCGCATTTTCCACAACCAACACAGAGATTGAATTGCTCCCTTATCAGGTCAAATTTGCCCTTGGCGACCTCAGCTATACCAGCGCCAATGTTGAAAAGGTTAGGGCATACCTGCTCACACATGCCACAGTCATTACACTTTTGGGACAGTTCCCTGGCCTCCTCCTCCGTCAGCCATTCCTTTCTCCTCTGAGGAGCAATTTCCATCGCAACCTTAGCCGCTACCTCGGCTGCCTTTCGAGGGTCAAGGATGGCAAAATGCTTCTTGTCCTCTATCATCTGTTTGACTATCTCTTCAGTATCCATCTCAGAGGCATCTTCAAGTCCATACATAGCCTTGTCCAGGGTAGCTATGAGCGCTGACCCAGCTTTAGATGCCTCTATTGGCATATCGGTTCTAATGCATTGCTCATCGGTCATTATCACATCGGCAATGCCACTTCTAATGAAGAAAAGCTGCCGGGAAAAAGGACCAACAACTTTGGCTCTATCAGAATACCTGCTTGCCTCCAGAGCAGTGCAACAGACGCCGCAGACTTCAACCTGGTCATAAAGATTATTCTCTCGGAGGTAGTCAATAACTACAGTAGAAGTAGCCGGATTATGCCCCACAAACAGGATTACCGGTTTGCTTTTGTCCACTGCCGCCCACCCCAAATCTATCAGGGGTGTGTCAGCAACTGAAGTGGGGTAATTAAATCCCACTATCTGAGCAATATCAGCCACTTCCATGCCTACATGGTCCAGCATTCCCGCATGAAGAGCTTTCGATTCATAATCCAGGTAACTGCCCTCTTGTCCCATTGCAGTGGAATCAAGGAGATGGGTGATTTCCTTGAAGACATATTCTATGGCTATTACAAGGTCACCCAGAGTCTCAGGCTTCAAGCCCACAACCGTCCTTATGTGCGGTGCTTCGATATTGATTGATCCGCCTAAATCTATCTTTTTATCCGGACCGTACTTTTCAATCAAGAACTCCAAGATGTGCCCACCATGAGCAGCATGAGCGGAACATCCCATCAAGCAAGCTAGGAGCACCCATCTTGCCTGCTGAGTAGCTATATCAATACCACAGCCCCCTCTCCTTGTCTCGGTGAGGTCACATTTGCCATAGGTACAGAAGCAACATAAATCACAGAATGGCGCATAAAAAGGCGCATATGTTTTCAATAACCTCATGTCCCAATTTCTGAGGTCGGGAATTTCCGGCATCGGCGTGGGACCGACTGGCTCCCAGGGAATCTCCGCTTTTATCTTCTTTTGAATTTCTTCTAGTTTACGTGTTATTTCTTTTACTTTTGCCATTCTTTACCTCGCTTCTATCGTTTCCTTAATTAATTTCAAGGTCTCGGGATGCCTCAATACAATAATATTTGCCCCAGCCAGTAAAAGCGATAGTGCTGTCATGCCTTCCCAAAGCAATCCTTGTTTCTTGTTTTCCTTAGCCTGTTTTGTCTTCCAGCACTCTACACCAAGATTGGCAATAATCGGCATCATGGTCATGCTGTCCTTGGTGATAACTCCAATCTGTTTTACCCTCTCAATCAAAGAGAAACTATATTCCATGCCATAGCCCAGCGCAGAAGACAAGGGGTCGATCACAATCCTATCCGGAGGAAATATCTTACTGAGCTTGACATTCAACTCCTTTAGCAAATTAATATCCAGAGGACTTTGAGCAATAGCCGTATGCCCATGGTCCAGAATTGCCTTGCCCACCGCTTCATAATTTTCCTTAAGCACCGGGCCTATAAGGAGGTTCATGCCATCGCATACTTCAGCCACCTTGGAAAGAACCTCAACATCCTTCTTTTCGTCTCCCGAGCCATAGACAATCAAAGGCACACTTATAGCCTCGGCTACTTCCTTGGCCAATGCCGCTGCTTTGTCAGCAGGAGCATTCTTAACCGCCGGGTCGGTACTCACAAGGAACAGTGAAACGGCATCCACAGCAAAACTCTGGCATTTCTTAGCCCAGCTAACCGGGTCGGAAATTACATCCTTGAAGGGCTCAATAGCATGCTCCGGCCAATCCTCAGGTTTCATATCCAGAACTTCCAGAGCGAACTTCACCGGATTAGGATTCGCGCCCTGGTCAAAAAAATGAAGGGGAAGAATATTTTCTCCCCCAATCTTCAGACTCTTATTGCCTTTCCCTATAATTACCTCTCTAACTACCCCGGTATACGCTTCAACTGGTGCTTTATAGTCCATTCTTTACCCTCCTTAACTTTCCAGCCAGGCATCGGAGTACAAGGTCTCTCCCATAAGAACCCTGGCTGTCTTAACATATTCAACTTGCTTTTGAGATAGGGCGGAAAGGTCTATATCCTCCCCGTCCATGGTCTTATAAATAAGCTCGACATCTTTCGGCATGTCTCCCTTGATCAAGCTTATAAGCTCCTTATCCAAAGGGTCAGCAATGGCAGAATAAAGCCCATTTCTCCCTAGCATCACTAGATACACACGATTAAGAAGCGGCCTGAGTTCGTCTGGCACTCCGTTAGATACATTGGAAAGCCCTACCGTTGATTTAACCCCAGGCAAAACATCCCCAAGTATCTTGATAAATTCCAAATTTGCTACGGTGAACCTCTGCCCCTCACCGGCAGTACTCACGGGAAGAATTATAGGGTCAACCCAGATGTCTTCGTTGGGAATCCCCAATTCATTGGCATATGTCACCGTGTCCATAATACTCTCTATCTTGGAATCAACATCTGGAGGCATTCCCCTATCCGTCATCACCGAAATTACCACATCGCAGTTATATTTTTTGGCTAGAGGAAGCATGTGTTCTTTGGAGTCAGTCTTCCCCGAAGCAGAATTGAGCAAGGGCCTCTTCTTGCAATTTTTCAAACCGGCTTCCATAGCTACAGGATTCATAGTATCTATAGACAAAGGTAAATCAGTAACTTCTTGAACTGTGTCGACAAGCCAGTGCATATTCTCTTCGGGGTCTTTCTTCATGGGGCCGACGTTTAAGTCAATGTAATCGGCTCCAGCTTCAGTTTGGGCTTTAGCTAAATCCCGGATTACTTTGGCATCTCTCTCCCTTATCGCTGTGGAAACTGCTTTAGCTATGACATGTATATTTTCGCCAATAATGACCATATCGAGTACCTCCGATTTATTGGTTTGGGGTCTGGGATAAACCATCGCAATATAGCAAGGAAAAATCTGTTTGTCAAACCCATTGGCGCACAGAATCTAGTAATGTCATTCTGAGAAGTCCACATCTATCTGGACGACGAAGAATCTCGAGAGTCCTTTGCCCTGCTAGGCATAACACCGAATGGGACCAAATACTCTTTTGTTCGCATTTATCTTCTAAATTAACGCCAAGTCGAGCACTTTGCTATAATTTCTGCGAATACTGGGGAGCGGGCAGACACCAAAATTCTGGCAATTGCCTCGGAGTAAATGGCTAAAGATTACTATGGAATCTTAGGCGTGCCCCGGAACGCCTCGGATGCAGAAATTAAGAAGGCCTACCGTAAACTGGCCATGCGATATCATCCCGATCGCAATCCCGGGAAAGAGAAATGGGCTAACGAGAAATTTAAAGAGATCAACGAAGCTTATGGAGTCCTTGGTGATCCTCAAAAAAGAAGGCAATACGACCAATTTGGCACTGTCGGTAATATAGGCGATATCTTCGGCAGTCCATCCACTGCAACCACTTTCGAGGAAATGATGAAGGACTTTGGTGGGGCCGGCTTGAGATTTGATTTCCTCGACAACATATTTGGTGATTTCTTGAAAGACAGAGGTTCTTCTTTTTCTTTTAGAAGCTTCGGCGGTAGACCTGGCAGAGTGATATTCGAAGCCCGGCCAGGGCAAGAAATCAATCTGGATGAAATACTCGGCCAGGCTCGAAGACCCAGGAAAGCTCATTATGATTATGAGCTTACAATTAGCCAAAAAGAGGCTTCGCGCGGGGTTAAGAAGATATTGAAGAGAAAGGGGAAAAAACTGGAGGTAAAGATTCCCCCCGGGGTGACAACAGGCAAAGTGGTGATATTGAGAAATGCCCGCCAGATAAGCGATGGCTCGCCCGGCGACATTTTGATCAAAGTCATAGTTAAGTGATACACTTGCGCAGGTGTAATGAAAAAGACGATAGTAAGCTTTCCCTCCGGTGAGCTATTACTCGAAGGAATAGTGGCTATACCCGAAGGTGCTGGAGCTTTCCCCGCCGTAATAGTCTGCCATCCTCATCCCCTCTACGGGGGCAGTATGGATAACAATGTCGTCCATAGCCTCTGCGAGACACTGACAGAAGCCTCGTTTGTTTCATTCAAGTTCAACTTCCGCGGAGTGGGTGGGAGCCAAGGAGAGTTTGGTCAGGGAATAGGTGAGCAGGCAGACGTGGAAGCCGCCATTTCCTTCATAAGGGCGCTAAAGGAAGTTGATTCGGAGAGAATCGGGGTTGCTGGCTATTCTGCTGGCGCCGGTTTTGGTCTTCCCATTGGCTCTAGCGATGGTCGAATCAAGGCTCTAGCGGCAGTCTCGCCCCCGCTCAATGAGTTCAATTTTGACTTTCTCAAAAGCTCTCCTAAGCAAAAGTTCCTTGTCTCAGGCAGCAGGGACAATTCCACAGCCGCCGACGAGTTCCTTCAATTCTGCCAGAGTCTAGCCGAACCAAAACAGTGTGAAATCATTGAAGGGGCAGACCATTCCTGGTGGGAATATGAATCCCGCCTGGCCGCTCAAGTGACTGCCTTCTTCATCAAAGTATTATAGCTTTGGACTGACCTTATTCAATCACTCCAGCATCGGCGAATTTGTTTATGGTTATGGCTGGGCTGAAGATTTCAGGCCGGGTGGCTTTGCGCCAAGACCAGAGCCGCGATATTACGTTTGACGGTGCTCATTGCTGAAGCTGGAGAACATCCTCCAGAATGCCAGCGGCGTCATAGATAAAGCTAGGGCACTTATTCTCAAAGACGCCGCTCTCTCTCGCCGATTTGAGCTCGCGGGAACTACTTAAATCATAGCCAATTAACTCTCTGCACTCGATGGAGCCATAAAGTGCCGTGAACCTGTCAATAAACTCCTTTACTAACTTGTGGGTTTCTTGTCGTGATTCTTCATCGGCCACATTCGACTGACCATGCTTCAATCCGATCACCATCACCGCTCCGGTTACGGCTCCGCAGGTTCTGCCCGTGCGTCCTATTCCACCGCCGAAACCGCAGGCAATCTTCAAAGCCAATTCCTTGCCTAGACCAAGCTGCTCGCTATACGTTGATAGTACCGCAGGAGCACAAGAGAACCCCTTCTCGAATTGCTTTTTTGCTTCCTTTGCTTTACTCAATTTTTCCTCCTCTAATCATATGAATCCAATGGACCCTTATCTCCATCATATCTTTAAAGCCTTCACAGTGTAAAGACCGTTTTCAAATTCGCTGCCCACATCCAGCATACAGTTGACCGTCCTTCGTTCAGATGTTAGCATCTATATATGTATGCTTGGCTTACGCCACAATCCAGGCAACACGCGAAGGTAGGAAAGGAGGATATGCATGAAAACACTGAGAGGTAGGACTCTGGCGCATTTATTGCTCGTTCTGGCCATCGCGGTTTTGACCGTCACCGGATGCAGCGGCGCATCACAGGCACCGACCATTCCCCCGGAAGAGACCTTTATCATCTCCTTCGAAGACTTCCATGAGACGAACGGTTTAATATCTCTTGGAACAGGCAATCAATCCAACTGGAACTATGGGGCGCTTGCCGTAGGCATCTGGAGTACAATTATCAGACTCGGCCTTGCGGTGCCGGTAGCAGCATTTCAGGCGTCTTTCCATAATATTCCTCTTCAGCAAGACGATGGCTCATGGATCTGGTCCTATTCAGTGAACATCGGTGGCTCCATATACACCGCTGAGCTGCACGCACAGTTCATCACCGAGGGAGTCCACTGGGCGATGAAGATATCGAAAGAAGGCGAGTATGAGGACTTCCTGTGGTACTATGGCGAATGCGACCTCCCGGCGACCGAAGGCTTCTGGATCCTCAAGAAGAGCCCGACTAACACAACCGACCTGGTGCGAATAGACTGGTCCCGCAACATCTCTGCAGGCACACACGCTGTCAGATATACAAACATAGTCCCCGATGGTCCGGAGAACGGAGGCTATATAGACACGCAGTATTCCGAAGGCACTCCCTACGACTACATCTGGGACCTGTACAATAAGAGCCAGGACAACCACACATATATCGAATGGAGCAGCACTACCGCAGAAGGGCGTGCAAAGGACTCCCATCACTTCGGCGATGAAGAATGGCATTGCTGGGACAGCGACCACACGAACGTCGAGTGCCCCTGATAGCCTGCCGTATTCCCCCAGAATAGAGCCCTGAGAGTCCGAGGGACGCCGCGCGAATCACAGCTTCTTGGGATTACGTCCCAGAGCTAGTGCTTACCCCTTACATATGTCAATGGCGCAGCGCATTTTTTCTTGGACAAGAGTATAATTCGAGGTCAAATTCATTCCTATCTGAGGTGAAAGGAGACTGCTATGTGTGACGTTTATGAGAGACTTCGCGAAAGATTGGATATGTTTCCCCAGGGATTCCCTAAAACTGAAAGCGGCGTAGAGCTGGAGATACTGAAGCACCTCTTTGCTCCTGATGAGGCTGAGATAATGTTGGACTTGAGACCCTTCCCACCAGAGAATGTA
>JAOUFZ010000066.1 GCA_029857995.1 Dehalococcoidia bacterium | reverse complement strand
GGCGGGTTGATGACCGCGGAGGCGTTTCTGAGGCCTCAGACCCTGGCTATCATCGGTCTGGCGGCTGTTGCCTTTGTCTTCTCCACTGTTGGGGGATTGCTGGGAGCCAAGCTGGTCAACCTGTTCATGAAAGAAAAAATCAACCCGATGATAGGTGCTGCCGGTGTCTCGGCTGTCCCGATGGCGGCAAGGGTAGTGCAGAAAATGGGACAGAAAGCCAATCCGAGGAATTTCTTGCTGATGCACGCTATGGGTCCCAACACGGCTGGCGTAATTGGCACCGCAGTGGTAACCGGAATACTATACGGCATGCTTGCAAGCTAGATTGACCGTCACTCTCATTTGAATAGCTTGACAGCCACTCTCGTAAAAGCTATATTTTGCCTGCCGAGGGCCATTAGCTCAGTTGGTTAGAGCACGGTCCTGATAAGACCGGGGTCTGTGGTTCGAATCCACAATGGCCCACCATGGTGTACAATATCAAGAACTGGGTCCTTTTCCTGTTTGAGCTTAGACGGCGACATAGGTATTGTGTAATTGACTAACACGTGCTCTCCGGTCACTCTTACCTCGTTTACAAAACTGTGGACAAAGGCCTTCCTCTCGACCAAGAATCCTTCTTGCAGCAGTTCTCTAAAGTCTGCTGCGCATTCGGCCACCTCTTGCGGGGTGGCCACCTCTGCCTTTTCTCCAGTTAGGACCATATGTAGTTCATCTTTTCGCGCCTGCAGCTTATCCTGACGTTCCTTCAGCTCTCGAATACGAGGAGCCAGAAGATCGATTGATATTTCCCCAGTTTCTAAAGCATCGTAAAGCCGAATCAACCGAGTAGCAGCATCAACGATCGCACTATCGATTGTCTGAATTTCGGTCTCGCAGGTGGCCACGTTCCGATTCAATTCTTCAGCGATAAACTGGGTCGATTTTAAGCGGTAAGCTACAGAGAAATGTAACTCCAATATCCCACCACCGAAGAGTTCATCCTAGAAGCTTTTGCGGAACGTTTCTCAGAATATCTTCGGCGTCCCGGACAATTTTCTGCACCATATCGTTGACTTTAGGCATATCTTTAATTCGCTGAGCCACTTCACCGGCAGCCATCATCGCTTTTTCCTTATTTCCTGCAAAGGTCGCTTTCATTGATTCGTTCTCAAAAGCAGTCAACATATCAGGCGTCGAATAATCCTCCGGGATTCCCAGAAAAACACCGGGTGATTTCTGGAGGGTATTTGCGGCGTGTTCAATGCTGCGGGGTGTTTTCAACCACCGGGCAGGCCCGACATAACCGCGCGCCACAAGGGTTGCTCTATCGCCTGCGTCCACAACTTCCTGTTTCCACATCGGATGAAAATCACTTTCCTGTGTTGCCAGAAAGCGGGTCCCCATGAGCACACCGTCCGCACCCATTAGCAGCGCGGCCGCCAGTGTCTTGCCATCAGAGAATCCACCAGCACCGACAACCAGAGTATCGTCGTCTTGTACTGCCTCTATCACTGCTGGAAGCAAAACCATTGAGTGAACTGGTTCCCACGAGGTATGGAAACCGCCTTCATGGCCAGAGGCTACTATTACGTCGACACCAGCTTTCTTGGCGCGCAAAGCTGCCCTAACAGATGGAACAATGTGAATCCATTTGAATCCTGCTCCCTTTATTTTATCTTCCCAGCCAAGAGGGTCGCCGGCGGATGTATACATCACCTTCAAATGGTTCTTCACATCCGGGGTCTCCTCGCGCACCCTGATAGCCGCATCAATCAGTATATTCGAAGCCCAGAGAACTTCCTTTGAAACCATCACATTGAGCCCGAAAATACCGCCCCTCTCTTTTACTAGTCTGTATGTCCGTTTCAGCACCTTTTCCATGAGTGTACCTATGTCGTCTTCGGGGTCAGCTTCTCCGGTTCTGGCAAACTCGTTGTAAATCCATGGCTGATCATCTTTATTAAAAACGCCACTTGTAGAAAGTAATCCGAGGACTCCTGCGTTGGCTGCGGCAACACATAGGTTGTTGTTGCTGAAAGGGCCCATGCCAGCTTGTATAATAGGATATTTGATCCCGACCAGTTCGCATAATCTTGATCTAATCATAGAACCTCCTGCTCATATTTTTATTCTTACCTTGTATATCAGAACTTGCTTTTCACAAGGGGCTATGGCAAAGCTTTGTTATTTTTCAAACCACTGTGCAGGCTGACCACGCAGGTAACAGTGGACTACGCATTTGAAAAAGTTCCTTCAATATCAATGTTAGGGTAAGTATCAAATTGATCAAGAACAAAAACATGGCTCTCCGCAGCCTTTATGCCATCTTCCAGAATTCCCATTCGCTATTTTAAAAAGGTACTTTATCCATCCGGACCAAACACCACCCCGGACTCTCTCAACTTCTTTATTTCTCCGTTGTCGAGAGACAAGATTTCACGTAGAATGTGCTCGGAATGTTCTCCAACAGCAACCGGTGGCGGCTCCTCAAGACCCGCTCTGCTATTAGAGAAACACAAAGGCGTGTTCACACAGGTCATCGTACCGAGGGTTGGGTGCTCTATGTTTACCAGCATTCCCCTGTCCTTGATTTGCTGCTCTTCATCTAAGGCTTGCGCTAAGGACAAGATAGGTTTTGCCAGCAAACCGTGATCTTGAAGTAGTGCTACCGCATCCTTGACTTGTTCAAATTCCTGGAGCCACGTATCTAATATCCTTGTTAATTCCTCTTTGTGCTTGACCCGGCCGCCCACCGTCTTAAAACGCGGCTCGACAGCCAGTTCCGGCCTTCCCATGCACTCAGCAAGACGCTTCCACTCTTCATCTGTAATAAGAAACATAGCAACATAGCCATCCCGCCCCTTGAATGCACCAGCGGGGGCGACAGCTCCAGAAAAACTGCCGGCCATATAATGAAATTCCTCCTTACCTCCACTGAATATGTGTGTCTCTACTTGGTTACCGAGTACGGCAACTGCGCAATCTGCCAAGGCTATATCAATATACTCGCCCTCCCCTGTGACGCTCCGACGGTAGAGAGAAGCACAGATAGCGCCGAACGCGTTTAGTGCCCCTAGAATATCAGTCACGGCAAAGCTAACAAACCGAGGGCGCTCCCCGGATTCACCCATCATGTAAGCTATACCGCGACACGCCTGGATCATTACATCCATAGCCATCTCCTTTGCATAGGGTCCTTTTTGCCCATACCCAGTAATGGAGCACATGACAATTGATGGGTTTACTTTTTTCAACGAATCATAGTCCAGCCCCAATCTCGTCATAACCCCAGGACGAAAGCTTTCTACAACCACGTCACACACTTTGGCTAATTCCAGTACCAGCTCACGAGCACCTTTGGCTTTCAGGTCTATCGCAATACTCTTTTTTCCACAATGGTTGGTTATATATTCAACCGACAACCCATTATGAGTGTAAGGTAATTCTCGTGCAGCCTTTCCCGATGGCCGCTCGATCGCAATGACTTCGCAACCGCAGTCGGCTAGATATCGCGTACAGAGCGGTCCTGCCACCATATCAGTGATGTCTAATACGCGAACCCCGCTTAAGATCCTTTCATGAGTCTCTTTTTCCATTTTCATACCATTATCTGATGTGCCCCCATAAAGGATACCACTTCTTAAGTTAGTATTGCTGATATTCTAGCCTCAGGCGCAGGTGGCCGATAGTGCAGAGAGCCATGAGGACGTACCTGATTGTACTCCTTGCGCCACTGCTCAGTCAATACCTTCGCCTCAATCTTCCAGGGATTGAATGCCTCGGGCTGGTACTTCCAATCGTATCGTAAGGGTCTAATCCTACTCATTTTGCCGTTCTTAACATCAACGGTCGCGGGATTCGAGCCTATGCCGAAAGAGCAAAAATCAAGTCCCTTTATGAATGTTTTCTCTTCCTCGGCTTCCTTTCTGAGTTTCGCTCTTGCTTCAGCCATCTTCTTCCCACCTTTCTCTCATCGATCTTCGAGTCCCTTTTGAAGCGTGCGGGTGAGCATCTGTCAGTACTCTTCCCGCCGAAGCAACGAGTCGTCTTTTTCTGACCCGCGAGTTAACTTCTTATGGAACCAGATTTTCGCCGCCAGTCAATGTATTCCCTGCACCAGCTGGTCTTGCCTGACCCTGGTTCACCTACAACGAGCAGTGTCACTAAAGACCTGATGCGAAGGCCACTGCCGCGCCAATCCAGCAAAAGGCCGTGATGGCTATAGTGCTAGCGTAGAAGGCCTTGGGCTTCGCAGTCATGAATTGCCAGAAATTGGGTCGGAGCTTTGTACCCACCAAGTGTCCCAGAAGCAGCAGACAAGTACCTACAATGGCCAGACCCGTACCATTGGCAAACACTGAACTGAGTCTCTCAGCAAGTCCCCAGGATGCCCAGTTACCCATACCTGCTGCTGATGCCAGAACACCGTACAGGATGATGCTCAGGTATCCTGCTGAAATACCGGCAGCAATGGGCACCTTGATACTGCTTTCAAAACCTTTAGAAAAGAGGCTGACCACCAGGCTGAACGCCAGTCCTTCCAGAAGGATTGCCGAGGCAGGGTTGACCACGAAGGGAGCAAAGATAGGGTGGCCGTAAATCACGGCGCTCAGGGGCTTGAACAGGGCGGCGATCACTGCAATACAGAATACTAGCTTGGGTCGTCGATACATGACGACAAATGTCGCCATGATTGCCATGCCGATGCCGCCTGTAATTGCCCCTTTGTAGGCGAAGTGGATAAGGTGTAAGGCCCCACCCAGAGTAGCTTCAACAAGCCCCCAGATCGAGCCAAAGACCAGAATCCCGATGACTACACGCAAAACATCTCCTGACTGTGATACTGTTCTGAGTTTTCTCAATGCCTGCATCTTCTAGCTCCTTTCCCGAAGTTGGTAATGAGAATATCACGCAACCTATCGGCGGTCAAGAGGCGAGGGCTCTCTGCTAACTGTGCGGAAATAGCTTCAGACCGCGACAAACCTGACGAGCATCTTTCTCCAATGGACCTCTACATTACCTGCGCTATAGGACACCTTCTGTATCATTTCAGTCTTTGCAGTGCCTCACGTATCCTCGTGCTCTAGCGGTAATGATATTGAGCCCAGCGGTGAATCACAGATTTGCCGATTCGTAGGCGAATGCGATGAAATCCCCGAAAAACCTGCAGAGGCCGAGATATAGACGAGTTCAAAGTGCGGCCAACGGAATTGCCTGTTGAGAATGATTTCAATTGGCCAGACCAATCGCTCGGCTATCTCAGCTCTACCGCATGTATTGAGAAGGAAACTGCCAAAACATGTTCGCTAGTGTTGCCCATGTGGCCAGCTAGCACATGGCTTTGCTTTTCACAAGCTCATTGGTATAATACAACGGATGGAGCCATACGTGAACCCTGTAACCTTGAAGAGTTACCACTGTCATCCTGTATGTAATCAGTCCGTTCCCGATGTTCATGCCAGTCCGGCAGAGCATTTTTGAGCAGTGCGAGAAAGGAGGATAATCTATGTCGGAGCAAGTCTTTACAAACTGCACCGTCGGTGGAGCGATCTCTGTTTATGTTAAAGATGGCAAAATTACCAGAGTCCGTCCCATCGTAATAGACGAAAAGGATTTCAAACCCTGGACAATTGAAGCTAAAGGCAGGAGGTTTTCGCCGCCGAAACAGGTGAAACTGGCACCTTATGTTCATACCGAAAGACCCAGGCTGTATTCCGATGAGCGGATCAAATACCCGATGAAAAGAGTCGATTTTGATCCAAAGGGTGATAGGCATCCTGAAACGAGGGGCAAGTCCCGGTACGAGAGGATAAGTTGGGACGAGGCACTAGATATAGTGGTCAGTGAGACAAAGAGGATTAGAGACACTTACGGCCCTTCCGCTATTACGGCGATAACATCATCCCATCATAATTGGGGCACCGTAAATTACAAATTGGGGCCGTTTATGAGATTCTTCAATCTACTGGGATTCACGTTCATCTTTGACAACCCGGATAGCTGGGAGGGTTTTCACTGGGGTGCAGTGCACGCCTTCGGTTTCTACTGGAGACTGGGTTGCGCTGAGCCATACGATCTCCTTGAGGATACCTTGAAAAACGCTGAGATGGTAGTGTATTGGTCGAGTGATCCATATGCCACCTGGGGATCATATTCTGGTGGTGAGTCACAGATATGGAGGCTCTGGATAAGGGAAGCAGGTATCAAACAGGTGTTTGTAGATCCATTCTGTAACTATGCTGCGGCAACTATAGGAGATAGATGGATCGCTCCCAAAGTCGGGACTGATTCAGCATTGGCCCTGGCTATTGCTTATGTCTGGTTGAAGGACAATACATATGATAAGAAATATCTGGAAACACATACTATAGGCTTTGAACAGTTCAGGGATTATGTGTTGGGCAAGGAAGATAAGAAACCCAAGACGCCGCAGTGGGCTGAGAAAATCTGTGGTGTTCCGGCACGGCATATTACGGCATTAGCCAGGGAATGGGCATCAAAGAGGACGGTGCTTTCCTGCGGAGTACGGAGTGGGTTTGGTGGCGCAGGGCGCGTGGCATACGGCCATGAGTGGGGGCGGTTCATGGTATTCTTGCAGGCAATGCAGGGCCTGGGTAAGCCGGGAGTTAGCATGTGGGGGAGTGGTCAGGGAGCACCTTTTGATGCCAATTTCTTCTTTCCCGGTTATGCAGATGTAGATGGGAAACTTGCTACCACCAGTGCTGCTGATAAGAAGATTACCAATCCTGTGCAGCAAAGGCTTTATCGTCTGTTGTTCCCCGAAGCCATATTGAACCCGCCTGTAGAGTGGCGGGGTGAAGGTTTCTGCGGCAGTTCGATTGACCAACAGTTCAAGCCATACAAATATCCTGCGCCGGGAGGATCAGAAGTAAAGATGTTCTATCGCTATGGAGGCTCATTCATCGGCACCATGACAGAAACTAATAAATGGGTGATGGCATACCAGAGTCCCAAACTGGAATTTGTGGTGAATCAGGATTGCTGGTGGGGGAGTGAGACCAGGTTTGCGGATATCATCCTGCCGGCGTGCACAAATCTGGAGAGGGATGACATTTCTGAATTTGGCAGTTCCGGTGGCTACTCTACGCATAGCAGTAACGGCTGTAATTACAGAATTGTAGTCCGACAGAAGAAATGCATTGAGCCGCTTTTTGAATCTAAGTCCGACTACGATATATTCACCCTGCTGGCAGAGAGGCTTGGTTTCAAAGATGATTTTACCGATGGAGGCAAGACAATGCTGGACTGGGTCAAGAGATTCTTTGCAATATCCGACCTGCCCAAGCATATCTCATGGGAGGAATTTGATAGGAAAGGCTATTATGTGGTGCCATTGCCCGATGACTACAAACCCACCCCCGCGTTGCGCTGGTTTTATGAGGGCAGACCTTGTGATACACCTGACTATATGAATCCCAAGAGGAATACGGAAAAAGGCAAGGAACTTGGTACTTACAGCGGTAAGATAGAGTTTGTCTCCCAGAGCTTGAAGCAGCATTTGCCTGATGATAAAGAAAGGCCTCCCATGCCCAGATATATTCCGAGCTGGGAAGGGCCAAATTCCCCGCTTGCCAGGAAATATCCGCTACAGCTATTGTCACCGCATCCCAGGTACTCCTTCCACACCCATTATGATAGCCATAGCCCGTGGTTGGGAGAAATACCCGGGCACCGAATTCAAAAAGACGGTTACAGCTATTGGGTAGCCAGAATACATCCACACGACGCTGAACCACGGGGCATAAAACACGGCGACATAGTCAGATTGTACAATGATCGTGGAGCTGTATTGTGCATAGCTCAGGTAAGCGAGCGCTGTAAACCCGGCGTTGTCCACAGCTACTGTTCATCGACCAAATATGATCCCATGGAGCCGGGAAAAGCCTATTCTATCGATAGGGGCGGCTGTGTTAACTTGCTTACTTCGGCGCGGATGCTGTCCAAAAATGCTCCGGGAATGGCACCTAACTCTTGCTTGATAGAAATTGAGAAGTGGGAGGCATAGTATAAAATGGCCAAGAAATACGGAATGATAATGGATGTCACCAGATGTAATGGCTGCTATAACTGTTTTCTGGCGTGCCGGGACGAATTCTACGGTAATGACTATCCGGGGTATTCTGCTGCACAGCCGTTTAGCGGACAGCAGTGGGTGAAAGTGCTTGAGAAAGAACGGGGGCAATATCCGAAAGTAAAAGTCGCTTATACAGTCGTACCCTGTATGCAATGCGAAGACGCCCCCTGTATTGAGGCATCCTTGAATAAAGCGGTTTATCAGAGACCGGATGGTATAGTCATCATAGATCCAGCTAAGGCACACGGGCAGAAGCAGATAGTTGATGCTTGTCCCTATCGGGTCATATACTGGAATGAGGAGAAGAACATCCCCCAAAAGTGTACGTTTTGCGCTCACCTGCTGGACCAAGGCTGGAAAGAGCCGAGGTGTGTAGAAGCTTGTCCTACGAAGGCGCTCGTTTTCGGCGATGTTAATGACCCTGATAGTGAGATATCGAAAGTGATAGCAGCTGCCAAAGGCAAACTGGAGATATTGCATCCTGAGTACGGATTGGTGCCAAATGTGAAATATATAGGAATACCCAAGAGGTTTGTTGCCGGAGAAGTTGTTTTCCGAGACAAGAAG
>JAOUFZ010000064.1 GCA_029857995.1 Dehalococcoidia bacterium | reverse complement strand
ATCCAACTTAAACTCAGCGCCAGCGTATTTGGAGTAAATAACCTTATCTCCCTTTTTCACATCCATGGCAATACGCTTGCCCTCTTCAGTCAACCTGCCTGGACCGACAGCAATAATTTTCCCCTCCTGGGGCTTCTCTTTGGCTGTATCCGGTAAGACTATTCCTCCTTTGCTTACTTCTTCCTGGGGTGTGGGTTTTATCGCTACCCTGTCTCCCAAAGGTTCAATTTTAGCCATATTCCCTCCTTTCCTAGATTTACTTTAGCACTCTGCCCTTGAGATTGCTAAATTTCTATTATATCAGAAAAACTCAAAAAGGCAAAAGGTCTTCACTAAAATTCGGAGGATTTCTTCTTGCATTATTACACTAATCCGTGTATAATTTTAAGCGATGGAGCCAAGAAAAAGGGGAAAAAGACAATGGAGTAAAGAAGAGGTTCGTGCGTTGAGGCAGCATCTGAACTTGACTCAAGCCAGACTAGCCGAGGAACTGGGCACGCGTCAGCAAACAATCAGCGAATGGGAAAATGGGATGTATCGGCCCCGCGGAGCATCGGCTACCGTGCTCAGCATAGTTGCCGAGCGCAGTGGTTTTACTTATAAAGCTGAAAAAACACGATGAATCAACGCGATAGGTAATTTTTTTAGGCATGATTACACGAAATCGGATAAAATTCTCGGAAAAGCAAGCAGCGCTAATATGGCAGCAAGCGGTGGGGACGGAGCTGACTTCCACGGAAGACGAGCAAGTCAATGTAATCTACCCCGGTAGAATCAACGGTGATAACGGCCCCGATTTTCGGGATGCAGTTGTTGTAAATAAATCTCATTTGACGAAAGGGGATGTCGAGGTCCACGTCAGATCCAGCGACTGGTATACCCATAAGCATCATGCTGATGCTGAATATAATAATGTCATCTTTCATGTTGTGATGTGGCATGACTGTAATTCAGCTACCTTACTACAAAGCGGCAGGGCAGTTCCCGTGCTCTGTCTGGCTAAAGCATTGCATCACCAGGCCTATTTGCTGCCTCACCAGCTTCCTTGTTTCCGGATACTGGACCACATGGATAGGCAAACTTTAGGAGAGCTATTGAGCACTGCCGGTGAAGAAAGGTTTAAGCAAAAGGCGAAGCATTTTCAAGCTCAGTTAAAACAAGAGGAGGCAGGACAGGTGCTTTTGCGGGGCATTATGAGGGCTCTGGGTTATGCTAAAAACACAAAGCCCTTTGAAGAGCTTGCCGACAGAATGCCCCTCAATTCCCTTGAATCCCGAGAAGGCCTGGCCTTAAAGCAAGCTTTGCTGTTAGGAACAGCCGGGTTATTACCTTCTCAAAGATGGCAAGGACAATTTGCCAGGGGAAAAGAAGTCCGGCAATTGGAACGAATATGGCAGTCGGCGGGCCAAGAGGTCAAAACTATGAAGGAGAGTGACTGGAACCTCTCACACATATACCCCAACAACTCACCAGTGCGGCGCATTATTGCCCAAAGCTACCTGCTTGAGCGCTACTGCGACAGAAGCTTGCTAGCCGGGATATTGCAGGTGGTGAAGGACACACGTTTGTCGAATGGACACAGTGTGCTGGAGAACGGCTTGACTGTGGATAGCGATGGCTACTGGCGAGACCATTTCGATTTTGATGTCAGAAGTGGAACTAACATATCGGCTCTTCTAGGACACAGTAAAGCAGGTGAAATTGCCGTAAACGTGATACTACCCTTTGCTTTCTCCTGGGGAGAATTGGCCGAGGAGGCGAAGCTAACGGATAACGCCATAGACCTTTACCGTAACTACCCCAGATTGGCTGAGAATTGCATAACACGCCACATGGCGAAGCAGCTTTGCCTTAGAGAGCTTTCTGATTTCACTGCCTGCCATCAGCAAGGCTTAATTCACATATTCAGGAACTACTGTTGTGAGGGACTATGCAGCGAGTGTCCTCTGGTTCGGTAGGCAAGCCCACGGGATAGTGACAAAATTCTAGAAACGAGTTATCATAAAAGTGAGGACAGTGTGGGGTCAGAGGAAATTCGAGGGATACGCCCATTCCCTGATACGACACTCCATCGAAGGAGCAGCCGCTTCGCGACTGTACCTCTTCGCATTGGGCGTTCCGGGCGAGATCATCTTTCTTCCCGGTGCTGGAATCCACCCAAAGAGTCGCCGACTCTCGAAACTCTTCATTTTCTGACATGCAGAAAGAGGTAATGAATGACTGACTTCGGAAAGACACTCGTGGAATATCTGGAATCTAGACAAGCGTTCGAGCGGATGGTCATCTTGAATGATGAGAGAACAGGACTTGAAGCTAGCGTTGTTATTCACGATACCACACTGGGTCCGGCTCTAGGCGGAACTAGATGGTATCCCTTTGCCACGAGGACGGAAGCTCTCATTGATAATCAGCGATTGGCGAGGGACATGACCTATAAACTGGCCCTGGCCGTGGGCGAGGATACTGAGTTGGCACAAGCCGCTGTTAGTTTCGGCGGTGGTAAGGCAGTGATTCGAGGCCAGCCAACGCAAGACAAAGACAAGAGAAAGGAACAGCTACGAGCTTATGCAGCACTCATAAACGGCCTTGCAGGCAGATTCGTGACTTCAGTCGATGTAGGAACTTCTGTAGAAGATATGATAACAATGAAGGAGGTGACCAAATGGGTAGCCGGGCTGCCAAAGGAAATGGGAGGAAGTGGTGACCCCTCACCAGCAACGGCTCACGGAATTGCCTGGGGAATGAGAGCCTGCCTGGAAGCAGTGTTTGACACTGATTCGTTTCGGGGCAAGACTGTCGCCATTCAAGGCATTGCTGGAAAAGTGGGTAGCATCTTAGCCAGAGACTTGGCCCGCCAGGGAGCCATACTTATTGGCTCAGGAGGCCTAAACCAGTCAGCCGCTCAGAAAATCGCTGCAGAAGTAGGTGCCAAGCTGGTTCCCCCAGATGAAATATATGAACAGCAATGTGATGTGTTCGCGGCTTGCGCTCTGGGCGGAACACTCAATGATGACACCATCCCCAAACTGAGATGCCGCATCACTGCTGGGGGAGCGAACAATCAGCTGTGGGAACCTACTCGGCATGCGGCAATGCTGCAGGATAGAGGAATCCTACATGCCCCCGCATTCTGGATAAACGCAGGAGGGGTAATAAACGTTGCTCATGAGCTCCATCCAGACGGGTATTCTCAGGAAAGAGCCTTCGCAGACGTAAAGAGGATCTATGACCGAGGCAGGACGATAATTGACATTTCGCGGAAGGAAAAGGTGCTCCCTTATGCTGTCGCTATCAGGCTGGCTGAAGATAGGATTCGAAAGGCTAGGAGAGCAGCCTAGGTGCCGACACATAGATGATCCAAGGCGGCGACCATCAGCTGTGCGAACAGCACTTTAGTAGCTTAATCCCAAGACGTGACCGAACGTGGCTTCACTTGAGTAATTCCGAGGCCGAAATCTTCACCGTGACTTTGCCTCACAACAGAGTTGCAGCGGCATGCAAGTCGGAGCCATCTCCGATGACAGCGCAGAGAACACTGACAAAATGCCAGAGATACCCTATCATCCAGCCTGGGGCCGATTCCCTGCTCGGCGGAACACTGGAGCAACGACAGATATTCTGTATGTTCTCAGACAAGGCACACACATGCCAAAAGGAACAGTAGTAATTGATCGAGAGCGGTGTAAGGGCTGCGGCCTGTGCATCGCTTTCTGTCCCGAGGATGTGCTGGCCTATTCGGCCGAGTATAACCGCAGCGGGTACAACGTCGTTTACATGAGAGAACCTGAACGCTGCGTCGGATGTGCCTTTTGTGCTCAAACGTGTCCCGACATAGCAATTGAAGTCTATCGAGAGAAGAAAACCCCTGCAAAGGAAGTGACATCATAGACAAGGTGCTGATGACAGGAAACGAGGCTATGGCCGAGGCGGCTATTCGCGCAGGCTGTCGCGCCTACTTCGGCTACCCTATCACCCCCCAGAACGAGATACTTGAATACA
Source organism: Dehalococcoidia bacterium (assembly GCA_029857995.1). Classification (GTDB taxonomy): domain Bacteria; phylum Chloroflexota; class Dehalococcoidia; order GIF9; family AB-539-J10; genus RBG-13-51-36. Next base: position 4,760 of record JAOUFZ010000064.1, on the reverse strand, counting down.
TGGCGGGTCACATCCCCGCGGTGGGCGGCGCGTTCATCCAGGCGGAGAGCGAAATAGCTGCAATCAACATGTGCTACGGAGCATCAGCAGCCGGCGTACGTACCATGACCTCGTCCTCCAGTCCAGGCATAAGCCTTAAAATGGAGGGGATATCCTATCTCGCCGGTGCCGATTTGCCCTGCGTGATTATCAATGTGGCGCGTGGCGGCCCTGGTTTGGGCAACATAGCCCCAGCGCAGGGAGATTACTTCCAGGCAACCAAGGGAGGAGGACACGGCGACTATCGCATGATCGTCCTCGGACCTGCCACCATCGCGGAGGCGATTGAACTGGTGATGCTAGCATTCGACTTAGCAGACAAATATCGCGTTCCGGTGATGGTCCTGTCTGATGGCATGCTCGGTCAGATGATGGAGCCTATTATGCTCCCGGAACCGGTTGACCCGACCTTGCTGCCCGCCAAACCCTGGGCTCTCAGCGGTGCCAGAGGTCGCGACCCCAATGTGGTTACGAGCTACTTCATAGACCCTGGGGACCTGAACCGGATCAATACCCAACGCCAGAGCCGCTACCACCAGATAGAAGAGAATGAGATACGTTACCGCGAAACCGAGACCTCTGATGCCACTATTATCATAGTTGCCTATGGCGCGGTGGCTCGCATCGCTAGAACCGTGGTTGTAATGGCGAGGAGCCAGGGTATCAAGCTGGGACTGGTACAGCCTATCACACTGTGGCCCTTTCCGTACGCGCCACTTCGCGCGCTCTCCAGCCAGGTCAACACCATCCTCACCGTGGAGATGAGCGCAGGTCAGATGGTAGAGGATGTGCGCCTAGCAGTCGCTGATCGAGCCAAGACCCCGTTCTACGGTGAGCTCGGCGGACTGGTGCCCACGCCCAAAGACATCCTAAGAGAGGTGAAGCGTAATGTCAGTTAACATGGACAACATGGTCAAGGTTTTCGAGCGGCCTCGGAGCCTCACCGATGCTCAGTTCAGTTATTGCCCCGGTTGCCATCATGGTTTGGTGACACGAATCATCGCCCACACGATAGACGAGCTCGGCATCCAGGACCGTGCCGTAGTCGTGACCCCGGTCGGCTGTTCAGTCATCATGTACGAATGGTTTCGATGCGACGGCATCCAGGCCGCCCATGGTCGAGCCTGTGCGGTGGCCACCGGGATCAAGCGAGTCAACCCGAACCTAATCGTTTTCACCTATCAAGGCGATGGCGACCTGGCCGCCATCGGCACAGCAGAATCAATCCATGCCGCCAATCGCGGTGAGAATATCACCGTAGTCTTCATCAACAATCAGATCTACGGAATGACAGGAGGACAAATGGCACCCACCACCGTCGTCGGACAGCGCACAACCAGTTGTCCCAACGGAAGAAATGCTCAGATCGCCGGCTATCCGATTCGCTTTGCTGAGGTGATTGCGCAACTCGACGCCCCGGTCTATGTCACCCGCCAGGCGCTCTACGACCAGAAGCGAATCATGGCGGCAAGTCGGGCGATCAAGAAGGCCTTCCAGTGCCAGGTTGAGGGCAGAGGATATTCGCTGGTAGAGATCCTCACCAATTGCCCTACCAACTGGCGGATGAGTCCGGTTGAGGCCAACAGCCACCTGATGAATGAAGTAATCAGGACATTCCCACTTGGCGACTTTGTGGACAGGGATTAGCATGGAGGAATCATTTGTATTTGCTGGCTTCGGTGGACAGGGGGTGATCCTGACAGGGAAGCTCCTCGCCCAGGCAGGCGCGGACTACGGACTGCAGGTGACCTGGCTTCCCTCCTACGGCCCGGAGATGAGAGGAGGGACGGCGAACTGCACCGTGATTCTCTCTAATGAGCCAATCGGCTCGCCCGTTGTGGACAACCCAACCGCCCTAGTCGCCATGAACCTACCTTCTCTCGATAGGTTTGAGAAGACTGTGGCTAAGGCAGGCACGATACTGATCAACTCTTCCCTTGTCGCCCGCCCGACAGAACGCGACGATGTGCGGGTGTTGAACGTGCCGGCAAATGACATCGCTGTGTCACTGGGCAACTCTCAGGCAGCCAACATGGTGGCGCTTGGCGCAATCATTAAGGCTACAGGGATAATCTCGCTCGAACTGATAAAGAGCACGATGGTCAGGATGCTCAGTCACAAGGATAGCGCCAACCTCATAGCGGTGAACCAACAAGCATTGGAGGCAGGATACAGTGCTCTCTAGAGATGTGCTCAAAAACGGGGCTTCGGTCTCATGACTACATGCTTGCCAGCGCAATTTTCGTTATCCTGGAGAAAACGAGCCTCAAGTCGGCCGGCCGTCTATTGCTAGCCCGAAACATAGTCATACACGAGCCTGTCACAGGCGATTGTGCAAGTGGTGCTGGCTGCCGTCGAGAAGCGCTGCCCATCGAGTACGTTGTCTGAAGTACCAGCCGCAGGAGGAAGCCCTCGACACTATCCACCATTCCGTTGAGAGAACCTAACGTCCGGACTCAAAAATCGTCGATCCAGCCAACAACCCCGGGACCTGCGTCCGCGCAGGTCAAGGCAAAGTCTTCATCGAAAACCACGTCCGACTCAGGAATATCACTGAGGAGATCCAGAGATTTCTGTCCCTTTATTATCGCCTCCTCGATTGCCGTCTTAAGAGTTATGACCTCATCGTAGAGGCATCTGACTTCTCTCTCCAATTTGTTACTCCCTTTGCTGGCGATCACGTTCACCATCAAAAGCTTAATAGAAGTCCTCCAGCCTGTCTATAACCGAAAAGTCCTGCCCTTGAGCATCAAGGTTGTCTGACCATGGCCCGAAAGTACTATGCGGAGGGATTTTTCAACCTACCCTAAACCAATTCAAAAATTAAAGGTCAAAATAAAAATGACAAATCAAAACTCAAATCTTTAAACCTTTGCTCTGTCATTTTGCTTTTTCATTTTTACATTTTGCATTTCGGAGGGGTTTATTTGGAGATTGGATTCTGGAATCTAGCCAATGGGATTGCCACGCTTCGCTCGCAATGACAAAACCGTAAAGGGGCTCGCAATGACACTCCCTTCTGTCATTGCGGAAGGAAGGGATTTCTTCACGCCTCAAAATCGAAGGGGTCAACCAAGACTGAGGCTGGGCACTACATCCAGGTCACAACCGCTTATCTTGCCAGCTTGGAGGTGATAATAACCACAGGCAGCTACCATAGCAGCATTATCAGTACATAGGTGGGGAGGAGGAATAAGAACCGGCACCGGCGAGTTGGCAAGGAAATGCTGGGTTAACATCTTATTGGCTGCCACTCCGCCGCTCAGCAAAATTTGCTCCACTTTCAATTGCTTGGCGGCCTCAATTGTTTTGACAACCAACACATCGACTACAGCCAACTGGAAGCTTGCTGCAGCATCAGCCACTGAGACCCCTCCCTTGTGAACAAGATGCCACAAAGCCGTTTTCAGGCCACTGAAGCTGAAATCATGGCTTCCCTTGAGCCAGGCTCGAGGGAGAGGCAAGCAAGGGGCTCCAGAGCGGCTTGCCTGTTCAATAGCTGGACCTCCAGGGTAGCCCAAGCCTAAGATCCTAGCTGCTTTGTCAAAGGCTTCGCCAGCAGCGTCATCACGAGTCCGCCCCAACTTCTCAAATTGCCCATGTCCCTTCATCAATATTAAATCGCTATGTCCACCGGAGACAACGAGGCAAAGGCAGGGAAATTTCACTCTACCCATTTCACCATGTGGAGAGGAATCCAGCCAATTAGCATAGATATGTGCCTCAAGATGATTAACCCCAATAAGAGGTAATTTTTTGGCTAAGGCAATTGCCTTGGCTGTGTTAACGCCGACTAACAGCGACCCCGCCAGGCCCGGGCCAAAGGTCACAGCAATGCCGTTGATATCCTGCCAGGAGAATCCAGTCATGGCCTGGTTGATGACCGGGATAATGGCGAGGAGATGTTGCCTGGAGGCAACTTCGGGGACTACGCCGCCATAGCGAGCATGAATGTCTATTTGGGAAGCGACAACATTGGAGATAATTCTGCCGCCATCCTCTACTATGGCGGCGGCAGTTTCGTCACAGGAGGTTTCAATGCCCAGGATTTTCATAGACTGCTATATGCTTGCCTCTCCGGCCTTCCTGGCAGCAAATTGTACTAGAGGTGGGGTGATGAGTCCATGAACTGCTGTAGTGGTCGCCATAAGTGTCACTATTGCGCCTCCAAGTTCATAACCCGATAATGCTTGGGCTGCCAGAAAAGCAAGACCCATGGCGACGCCGGCTTGATCTAGCATGGCAAAGCCAAGATACTTCTTAATTTTGGGCTCAGCTCTGGCCAAGACACCCCCCAGACTGCACCCCGTTATCTTACCAATACTTCTGCCAGCGACATACATGATTATTAACGGCCATATGGAATGAAAAAGTGAGAAGTCCATCTCCATACCAATAGTAGCGAAAAACAGAACAAATACCGGCGTCATGATATTGTCCACCAATTCGTTTGAGCGCTTGCCGACCTGGACATTGAGGTTAATCAGTGCGGTTCCCAAAGCCATACATGCGAGAATCGCGGAGACTCCGATCATGTCCGCCAGACCCCAGCACAGAATGGCCAGCGCCAGAGAAATAGCGAAAAGGTGGTCAGAAGAGAGATGTATTTTCTTCGTGACGTAAGAAAGAGCAACTCCAATTACCCCTCCCAGTGCCAAGCCACCGAAAATTTCCCATAACGGGTAAGCAATTGAAAACGAAACGCTTGCTTCTGCGCCCAA
>JAOUFZ010000065.1 GCA_029857995.1 Dehalococcoidia bacterium | reverse complement strand
ATAAATTCATAAATGGGCATGGGATACCTCTTCGTTCAACCACTCTCAGACTTGTTTTCCCCTTAGCCAGAGAACTCTTTCCTTTTCTCTTCTATCTGGGTAACGGGCCATTCACCCCTCTCCATTCTCTCAGTTATTTCCTCATATTCGAGAGGGGATTTCTCACCGCTACTCATTTTCTTGTTCCATTCGGCTATTGCTCTGGGGTCATCGCGCATCATGCCCTGGGTTAGCTCACGGTCAGAAAGTATGTCTTCATAAACATCCCTGTATGTCTTCTGTACGGAAAAAGTGGAGAATAGCCGCTTGAGCTCGCTGTTGCCACAGCGTGGACAGGGTGGTGGAGGCACAGAGGAGCTCTGCCGATACGAGCTAACAATTCGGCGACAGGAATCGCACCAATACTCATAAATAGGCATTTTCCCCTAGCAAGGAAATTTTAACACAACTCCTTCCTTCGACCAAACCGTGCTGGAAAATATAACTAGACTTCCTTTTCCTTAAAAAGTTATGAGACAGCTAGATTTGGTTAAGGATAGCCCAACTCTTTGCCCAGAATTGCCACTGCGGCCACCTGAGGGGGGCCACCGAAGGTCTGTGATATACCAAGCCTGGCATTCTTTAGTTGACGCTCCGGTGATTGAGCCTTGCCCTGTAGTTGTTTGTAAACCTCGTAGGTCATCCTGAGGCCGCTAGCACCCACCGGGTGTCCAAAGCATTTCAGCCCACCATCGCTATTTACAGGCAAGCCACCGCTAAGCTCAAATAAGCCAGAATCAATATCCTCCTTGGATTTGCCCTCCGGGCTAAAGCCAAGGAGTTCGTAAAGAAGCAACTCTGTGCTGGTAAAGCAATCGTGAACTTCAGCAATGTCAATTTGCTCTCGAGGATTCTTTACCCCAGCTTGCTCGTAAGCTTGGTGAGAAGAATTTATGACCTCCTCAAAATGGAGCCAATCGAAACCCGGGCGGTTCTGGGGAAGCAGAGCAGAATGAGCCGCACCCAAGCCTTTTATATAGATAGGGTCATCTCTGTATTTTCTGGCTTGACTGGCGGGAACCAAGAGGGCTGCGGCACTGCCGTCACTGTTGCCGCAGCAATCAAAAAGACCCAGGGGCCAGGCGATAATAGGAGCACTCGTCACCTGTTCCAGGGTTACGCGGTTGTGGAAATGAGCCTTGGGGCAAAGGCTGCCGTTGTAATGGTTCTTAACCGCAATCTTGCCAATGATGCGTTTACCTTCTTGAGGGCTTAGTCCGTAAGTGTAAAAATATCGAGTGGCAATCATGCCAAACGAGCCGGGTGCAGTACGGCGTGCCTCCAGTACTGTGCTCATGCCTCGTCCGGCCCCCAGGCCAGGGAAGCCAGTATCCTTGAGCTTCTCCACACCCAGTGCCAAAACTAAATCGTACATACCACAAGCGACACCAAAGCAGGCATTCCTCAGAGCCTCATGTCCAGTGGTGCACCAGTTCTCTACCCGGCTCATGGGTATGCCATGTAGTTTCAATGGTCCCGCCAGATGGGTGCAGCCAATGCCGACCATCGGTTGGGTGACACTCCCATACCAGCAAGCCTGAATATCCTTGGGGTCGATCCCAGCATCTTCGTAAGCCTCGTAGGCAGCCTCTATAACCAGGTCGTCGAGCCCAGCGTCCCACCTCTCGCCAAACTTAGTGCAGCCCATACCAATAATGGCAACTTTATCCTTTATACTCTCCATTTAGCTACCCTCCCTTGATTATTAGCTCACGACTCTCCCTTTTCCTCACCTTCATAAACTTCGGGAAATATTTCCTTTCTCCTAAATCTTTGCCAGTCCGGCTTTTCTTTCTGCCAGAATGCGTTCTTCCAATGTTCAGCTTCCTCCGAAGCGTAATACTTCCAGAGATACTGAGCTGAAACTGCCTCTATGCCCCGCATATAGGTAGTGGCAGCGTTGAAGCACGCTTTGACGCCAGCTATAGCTCCAGGGCTTTTCTCCAATATTTCGTCGCACCACTTATCCGCCTCCTCTTCTAACTTGTCTGCTGGTACCACCTTGTTCACCAGTCCCATCTCCAGTGCTTCTTTAGCAGTGTACCGGTGGCAGAGATACCAGATTTCCCTGGCTTTCTTTTCTCCCACTGCCATCATCAAATCAATAACACCCAAACCCGGGTCAAAACTTCCCACCAAGGGGCCGACCTGACCAAAGACGGCATTTTCTGAAGCTATCGAAAGGTCGCAAATCTGCTGATAGACTTGACCTCCTCCTATGGCATAACCATTCACCGCCGCGATAATCGGCTTGGGCATCTCACGTATCAGGGTTTTCACCATTAAATCCTTTTCCAACATTCCCTTTCGATAGCCAGCTTTTGCTTCCTTGGCATCACCGCCGGTACAGAATGCCTTATCGCCAGCGCCAGTGAACACCACTACCCCTACGGCAGCATCACTTGCCGCATCCTCAAAAGCTTTTATCAGTTCGTCTTGGGTGGAAGTAGTGAACGCGTTATATGCCTCGGGTCTATTTATGGTGATCCTGGCTGCTCCAGGCCTCTTTTCGTAGATAATGTCTTTGAAGTTAAACCCGGGCGCCTTTTCCCATTTTCTCTCTGCCATGGCTCCTCCTTTCACCTTGATATGTCACCTGATAGGGCGACATTTCCAAAAATAGTTATACATGCCCGCGCCTTCATACAGTCTTCTGAAAGTCATCTCCACGGGCATATCTACCTTCACCTCGCCGGGGTCACAATCCGTCATGGGTAGATACGCTCTGGCACCTTCACAGTCAAACTCCACTCCTATCTGTGGTATTGTGGGGTCGTCACTTCTACCCGCCAGGTTATCCAGGGTAAAAGTAAACACCCTGGCTTTTCTATCCGAGAGCCTGACTTCCTCGAAATTGTCCTTGCTGCGGCAGTTATAGCAGACCCTCTCTATGGGAAAAGTGACAGTACCGCAATTCTTGCACTTGCTGCCATGCATGCGTATGGCCCAGTTGCGCTCTCTCCAGCTAGTGGTTGCCGCCGGGAAGAGCCTGAATGGTTCACCAGGTTGAGGCTCTAGCAGTCCTCTATAGCTGAGATATCTTGCATAGCTGGAAAGGGGTCTCTTGGAATCCAAGTATCCCTTCACACCTCTTTTGTTACCCTTGACCCTTTCAATTCCTTCCGTCACACTGAGCAGGAAGGCATCGCAACCACTACCATAGCTAGCCACCAGGATCTTGTCACCGGCCTTAGCTTCCTCCAGAGCAGCTACAAGCATCAGCAAAGCGTGTGCACAACCAGTAATGCCTACATTGTTGACGAGCAGGTTTTGAAGCTGCGTCTTCACATCAAACCCCAAGCGACGCGCCAGCCCTTGCTGTGCCCTTGAAGTGGGAGCATAGAGCACAGCTTTGGTGATGTCCTGGACGGAGAGAGCTTTCTTTCGCAGTAGGCCTGAAATTGCCCTCTCCATATTCTCTGTATAGCCGTGCTCAATGATGAAGCGATCTTCCCAAGATTGGACATAGGTATCTTTGTCTAGTCTCCATACATCGTATAGCTCGTTGGATAGGGAATGAGTGCCTTCCACCGTGACGGCGGGTTTAGCAGTGTTGCCAATCAGCAAAGCTGCTGCAGCATCACCGAAGGCCTGTTCGTAGTTTGACCGAGGATAACCTATGCGGCAATCAGAGGCGGTCACCAAGACTTGGCTGGCAGAGCCACTGACCACGGCGTCCAACGCTGCTCTGAATGCTGCCGTCGCTGCTCTCAAGCTGTTGCCAAAGTCAGCCGTGATAATTTCCGGTCTTAAGTCGGCGGCCATGGCCACCAGGGTAGAGCATTCCTTCTCCTTATAAGGCGAGGTAGTGGATGCAAAATATAAGCCGTCCACCTTTTCACGTTGCAGGCCAGCTAAACAGTCAATCGCAGCCTCACTTGCCATGGTGATAGTGTCTTCGTCGTTATTGGCTACACTTCTTTCACCCCCAGCTGAGGCACTTCCCCAGGCCGCGGCGATAGCCTCTCGAGAGAGCCGCCATAACGGTATATAGGCACCGTATGAAATAATGCCAGCCATGAGCTGAGACCTCCTTTATTTGTATTTGTCGAATTCCCGTCCCCCTCTTCCCATCAAGATCCTCGGCTCCGATTCTCGGCGGACGCTTTCGGGTATTCGTCGGCCGGCATATAGATTATGCCCATTGTCATAGAGTTGTCAATGGTGAAAACTTGTTTTGCTTAGAACGGATTTGGTCAACGGCTGGTGGGAGCGCCTGTAGGTGTTTTGCTACGAACGTGATTCTGGATGGGCTACTCCAAATACAGTATCCTGCTACAGTTGTTGCATTGGATTAATTCGCCTGCTTTGGCTTTCTGCCATTGACTAGTAGGTACGGTGATGTGGCATCCCAGGCATCTTCCTTTCTCCACTTTGACCACAGCTTGTCCTCTTGTTAGCCTGATGCGCTCATAAATGTTGAAAGCTTCGGAGTCAATTTGCTCGGCTAACCTACTACGCTCTACCTTGAGCTCAGCAAGCGCGATCTCAATTTCACCTTTCCTTGGCCTAAGAGTCTCTTGTCTTTCTTCCCATTCTTTCTTCAATCGCTCAAGCTCTGCGGCGGTGGTTTTTGCTCTTGCTTCCATCTCTTCTACCAGGCTCATTAATCCTAATAGGGTGTCCTCTTTAGTCGTAGTCTGGCTTTTCAGTCCTTTGACTTCTTTCTCAAGATTAACCAGTTCCTTGGGATCTTTGGTTTTGCCGCTGTAAAGCTTGCCATCAATCTGCCTGATTCTCTCTTGGAGGTCTTCGAGTTCCCATTCAGAGTTTTTTTGCTTTTTCCTCGCGTCTTCGAGTTGTTGTTTTTGTGAGGCAAGTCTGGATTCAGCAGCGACCAAGGCCTTATTATCGCCTAATTGATTTTCAACTTCGCTTAGCTCTTGTTGCTTTTTTTGAAGCTCTAGGTCAAGCTGCTGCAACTTATAGAGTTGTCCTGCCAAACTCATAGCGACGCTTATTGTAGAAGTGAGGTGGGGACATTGTCAAAAGTGCAGGCAATTGGTCGGGATAGCGGGAAATTAAAGTTCCAGGGTGCGAGGTTTCACACGGCATTTTTCGGCAGTGACAATGGCATCTATCTGGGATACAACTTCATCAAGCTTATTCTGGTGGCTTGTTATGACATAATCGAAAAGCGGCAAGCTTCCTGTTTCTCTTCTAGCCGTTGCCAGCCTTAGAGCCAGATCTTCTGAAGACTCGCTGCGTCGCCTCTTCAACCTTTTTTCCAGTGCTCGCACTGAAGGAGGCATCAGGAAAATGAATACGGCTTGGGGCAAGATTTTTTTGAGAGTGGCAGCACCCTGAACATCTACTTTGACTATTGTATCTACTCCTTTGGACAAAGTTGGACTTACTTCGTCTTTGGGCACACCATAGTAGTTGCTGTAGACATTGGCCCACTCAAGGAATTGTTTCTTATGTATCATTTGTTGAAATTCTTTCCGCGAAAGGAAATGGTAATTCACTCCATTCTTCTCTCTGGCGCGCCTAGGGCGTGTGGTAGCGGTAACGACATAGTGGAAGTGCCGCTCTGACCTTCTCATTCTGGCCAGCACAGCATCCTTCCCCACCCCCGAGGGCCCGGAAAGAACGATCAGCAGAGGTTGAGAGCTCTTGGCGCCTCTTCGCCTGCCTCGAGGATTTGACTCAAAGCTTTGGTCAGACACTTCCCATCTCGACCTTTTCCTCAGACAGGATGGATGTAGTGGCTAGTCGATGAGCGATGGTCTCTGCTGTCACGGCAGCCAACATCATGTGACCAGTTTCAAAGAGAATAACGGTCTTGGCTTTCCTGCCGTGCGTGGCATCAATTAAACGTTCCTTTTCCCTTGCTTCCCGAATGAGTCGCTTGACTGGTTGTTGATTTATGGACAGGAGAGCGATTACCCTATTTACAGCAATGACATTGCCAAAACCGACATGAACTAATTCTGTGCACATGCTTCCCTCCTAACTATAGTGCTTCAATATTGCTCAGTATTCAGTTATCTGCCGCAGAGTCTGCCAGAAAGCAGGATATGACACCTCTGCCACCTGAGCGTGCTTGATGGTTGTTTCTCTTTTGGCTATCAGACCGGCTATTGCCAGGCTCATCGCTAATCGGTGGTCGAGGTGGCTGTCAACCTCTGTGCCCGATAAAGGCCTACCGCCGTAGATGACCATGCCATCCGCCAGAGGCTCAATTCTGGCTCCCAAGCGAGAAAGCTCGTTTACCACAGTGGCAATCCTGTCCGACTCCTTCACCCTCAGCTCCCCGGCATTCCTGATCACAGTCTTTCCTTTGGCAACACAACCAGCTACAGCCAACACGGGAATCTCGTCAATGAGGCGAGGGATAATATCGCCGCCGCCCTCTATCCCTCTTAGCTCGCTAGATTCTACCACAATATCGGCCAATGGTTCACCAGCCTCCAAACGCTCATGGTCTATTTTTAACCTGGCTCCCATAGCCAGGAGAATGTCTATGATTCCCGTGCGTGTCGGATTGATTCCACAATCTCTTATCACTATTCTGGCGTCCGGGTGAATAGCTGCGGCAACCAGAAAGTAGGCTGCCGAGCTGATGTCGCCGGGGACGCGCAAGCTGAGAGCCTGCAATGGACTGGTCAGAGGCAGCACGGAGATTGAATTTCCCTTGCTTTCCAAACTAGCTCCCATCTGTCTGAGCATCCTTTCCATATGGTCCCGGGAAACGATTTTCTGGTGCAAGACTGTATTCCCGCGGGCAAAAAGAGCGGCTAACAAAATGGCCGATTTGATTTGAGCACTGGGCACGGGCAAGGTGAAATCTATGCCCCGCAACTCTTTCCCCTTAATGACCAGAGGAGCAAATGAATCTTGTCCTCTTCCCCAGACCTCGGCACCCATCAGCCTCAGTGGCTCAATCAGCCTGCCCATAGGCCGATTGCGAAGAGAGGCATCACCCGTAATGACAGAGAGGAAAGGCTGGCTGGCCAGAAGGCCGCCCAGAAGGCGCATGGTAGTGGCACTATTCTGGGCATCAAGCACGTTGGTGGCTTCCCTTAGACCATCTACGCCAGTTCCTGAGAGTGATACAGTAGGTGAGTCTTGCGACCCTTTTTTGCCGATTTTGACGCCCAGCGCTCTGAGGCACCTGACCATGGCTAGGCAATCCGCCCCCGGAGCGAAATTGTCAATCTGGGCTTTACCTTTGGCCAGGCTGTTCAAGATGACAGCCCGGTGGGAGATAGATTTATCCCCGGGTACAACTACCTCCCCCTCCAACCTGGGAGAAGATTTGATGGTTCTTATCGTGTCTGTCTTAGCCATTCTTCTCGTGCTTTACTAGCCTCAGTTAAGGCTTGCTCCAGGCGTTTATCCCCTTCAGCCACCAGTTGCTTATACCTCCCCAACTCCCGGCTGAATTTATCTATCCAGTCGATGATGGCTTCCTGGTTGCTAAGGCAGATATGAGAATTCACTTCAGGATTTCCCGAAGCCAGGCGAGTAAGGTCGTGATAGCCCGAGGCCGCCAGTTTGGACATCTTAGGCCAGGAAGGACTCTCTGTAGTTAGCGATACCAGAGCCGCCGAAAGCAACATAGGTAGATGGCTGATGCCGGCCACCAGGTTGTCATGCTCTTGAGCACCAATGAAAAGGGGTATAGCTCCCAGCTTCTTAGTCATGCCTATCACCGTATCTATTGATTCTGGTGAAGCCTTCTCTGATGGGGTCAGACAATAGGTGCACTTTCGGAATAATTCGGCTTCGGCAGCCTGGATGCCGTAAGTCTCCCTCCCGGCCATCGGATGTCCGCCAATGAAGTGCACTGTTGGCGGCAGCATTTCCTCGGCCCATTTCATGACATGGACTTTTGTGCTGCCCGTATCGGTGACGATGCAACCCGAGGGAAGATAGGGAGCTATTCTGGAGAAGATTTCCTTTACCGTCAGAACAGGTGTGGCGATGATGACCAATTCGGCTAGTTTTACGGCATCCTTGAGATTGGTTTCACCTCGCTGAATAGCGCCCAGACTTAAAGCCCTGGCTACAGTTTCCCGGCGACGGCTATGGCCGACTATTTCCCACGCAGGCTTCTTACCTTGCCTTAAGGCTAACCCGATTGAGCCGCCGATTAAGCCAAGACCGATGATGGCAACCAGCACAGTATCATTATAGCAGCGTAAGACTCGCCCGTCATTGAGAGATCTTCTTTTCCTGTCATTCTCTGCTTGTTCGTCACAGAGTGAAAAGGCACTACGTAAGTATCAAATTGGGTAATGCTGTTGACAGAACCACAACTGTTTGGTACACTCTACATACGTCGAGTCTGTTGTTTCTCATGGCGAGAACAAAAGGAAGATGGCATCGAGACGCGTGATGCGAGTGAGCAAGACTCGACTTCAGTTGGGCGGCTGTCAATGATAATCTTGGCTTTTGCTTTTGTGGCCGGAGGATTAGTTTGACAACACGTTGGTTCAAGCTGCTTCCCTTGCTGGTGGCAATTGTCTTGCTCATTGCCCTGCCAACGTGCGCTGCTCCACCACGTACGGTGTTTCCTCTAGCGCTTACGTGTCCGACGCTATCCCTGACAGTCAACAATGACCCCCATCTTTTGGTCGATTCCAACAATCCTGCCGCCGGCCCTCATGTAACCACAGCATATGCCACCATCAAGAATACCGGTGCTGCCACTGTCTATGATGTCTATATGTATGTAGGGGACGGGACAACACCGGGCACATTCGCTGCAGGCA
>JAOUFZ010000063.1 GCA_029857995.1 Dehalococcoidia bacterium | reverse complement strand
GTAAGCCGACTCTCTGACCTCTCTTCGCCTTGCGTTCCTTTTTAGTTTGCTCATACTTATATTTACCGTAGTCGAGAAGTCGGCATACTGGCGGGGTCATCGTTGATGCTACCTGCACCAAATCGAGGCCGCGTTCGTAGGCAATTTGCAGTGCTTTCGGCAGAGGCACCACGCCCAACTGTTCCCCATCTTCCCCTATGAGGCGCACGTCTTTGGCCCTGATTCTCCTGTTGGTTAGTAATTCTTTAACTATGCTTTTTCTACCCCCTGGAACAGTATTCAGGACTTGGCCTCTATGACTGCCATTATCCTACTCTTAACTTGTACCGCACTTTCTAAGCCCAGATTCTCGCCGCTCCTTAAGCGAAGTGACACACTAGACGAAGCCATCTCTTTATCACCAACCACAAGCATATATGGGACTTTCTCCAGTTGGGCTTCTCTTATTTTCAAATTCATCCTCTCAGAGCGGTCGTCAACCTGAGCTCGGATACCCTCATTCTTGAACTCACTCTCTATCTTATGCGCATAGCTAACATGGCGATCTGCTATGGGAATTACCATTGCTTGAACAGGCGATAACCATACCGGGAAAGCGCCGCCATAATGTTCTATCAGGCAACCCAAAAAACGCTCCATGCTACCTAAGACTGTGCGGTGTATCATCACCACATTGTGCTCAAGTCCATCCTCACCAATATAGCAGACATCAAAGCGTTGTGGCAAATTGAAATCAACCTGGATGGTAGGACCTTGCCAGACATGCCCTACAGCATCCTTAAGTTTAATATCGATTTTAGGTCCGTAGAAAACCCCCTCGCCAGGATCCACTTCATAATGCAAGTCAAGTTTCTCTAGAACGTGTTTCAATGTTCCTGTAGCTTCTTCCCACATTGAGACTATGCCAGCATATTTTTCAGGACGCGTTGATAACAATAACTCATACTCACTAAAACCAAAGCTAGACATCATGAATTGTGCTAACTTCAGAACTTCTCGTACTTCCTCTTCAACTTGATCAGGTCGGCAAAAAATGTGGGCATCATCTTGAGTGAATCCTCTGACCCTGGCGAGACCATATAATACACCGGTCCGCTCATACCTATATACTGTGCCTAGTTCAGCATATCTCAAAGGCAAATTGCGATAACTGCGCAACTGGCTTTTATAAATCAAAATATGGCCCAAGCAATTCATAGGTTTCAGCATATACTGTTGTCCTTCAATTTCCATTGGTGGGAACAGATAATCTCGATAGAATTCCCAATGCCCGCTAGTCTTCCACAAATCCAGCTTGGCAATGTGGGGAGTGTAAACGATGTCATACCCTCGCTTGATGTGCTCTGCTCTCCAGAAGTCTTCGATGATCTGGCGAATGAGAGCACCTTTGGGGTGCCAGCAAACTAAGCCAGGACCAATTTCCTCGTGAGTACCGAAAAGGTCGAGTTCCTTGCCCAGCTTTCTATGGTCGCGTTTAGCAGCTTCAGCCTGCAATGATAAATAATGGTCAAGCTCTTCTTGGCTCTCAAAAGCCACACCGTAGATTCTTTGTAGCATAGGTCGCTTTTCATCACCACGCCAGTATGCTCCAGCCAGATGAGTGAGTTTAAATGCTTTCACCTCACCCGTTGAGGACACATGAGGGCCCCGACATAAATCGGTAAAGGAACCCTGCTTATAGATAGTTACATTACTATCAGCGATTTCGTCGATAAGCTCTAGTTTATAGGGCTGGCCAGCAAAGAGTTTACGCGCCTTGTCTTTACTCATTTCTTTGCTAACAAATGGTACATGCTGACTGATGATCTCCCTCATCTTGTTCTCAATCACAGGCAAATCTTCCGGTGTTAATGGGCGTGGCAGCTCAAAGTCATAATAGAAGCCATTCGCGATGGTCGGTCCGATACCAAATTTAGCTTCGGGGAAAAGACATTGTACCGCCTCAGCCATGATATGAGATGCGGAGTGGCGCATCCGTTCCAGCCGGTCATCCATTTTTTCTGATTTCATCTCAGACTTTATATTACGAATCTAGAAATCAAATATAATTTCATCAAAAAATGGGCAGTACTGGACTTGAACCAGTGACCTCTGCGATGTCAACGCAGCGCTCTAACCACTGAGCTAACCGCCCATTTGACGATTTTATCAAACATAGCTAAACAGGGCAAACCTTCAATAGCATGGCAGAAGGATAAGATTACTTACCATGGGGCTTAGAAACTAAACATTGACAAGAATACGATGGGTGCTCCGGCTATTCCTTACCTCGCAGCCTCACACCACTGGTGACATTGATCTGTACAGTTTGACCACAATTAGGGCAGGTCACTTCCATAACAAGAGGCCTTCCCATCACCCTTTCTATAAGAGATGTTACTATAGAATCTATATTATCCAACCTCTCATCTAACATATCGAGGCGCTTAATTAACTGCCCGATATCCCGGTCCTGACTGATTTGTTTGCCTAGCTTGGCTCTGTCTTGTGAAACCAATTTATGGACCCTTCTCTACAACGCCTAATGATTCTAGCTCAGTTCTATCTTCTTTCATCAACTTGTCTATTTGTTCAGAGACGGTGCGTTCCAAATACTTGCGGAAAGCTTCCCGTGCTGCTGGTGATGACCTTACTGCATCCTTTACTCTCTGCCATTCACTCGCGATCACTTCATTAACCTGTTCAACACTTATGGGCTGTTTTCCCTGCCACAATTCTTCTATCCTATCCAAAACCCTGCTTGTCATAGCCCTCCTAATGCGGTCGAACGAAAGTATCTCCTCCATACTATATGGCTGCGCCACTTTTCTTTCAGGCTTGTCGGTCATGGTACACTACCTCCCATTAGATTTATTTGACTTACTATCATAAGCTTAGCAACACAACTTGTCAAGGTATTATAGTGGCTGACCACATAGGTAACACTGGGCCATAAATTTGTGGCAATTTCTTTCTCAATATACTCACGGGGAGCAACATAACCAAAGAGGAAAGGGGTAAAAAGTGGGACTCCAGCAGCAGGAAGGGATTATGGTGGAAATACCAAAATACGAGCAGTGACCCTTAAAACATCTAATATTCTCAAGGGCTCAACTGTCCCACTTCCGCTGACTGTATACACTTATCTACTTCTTCCAATAAGCAGAAATAAGCCTCTAAATGCCCGTTAGTTTCTGGCCCAATTATGTTCCATATTGGCTGACAATACATAATCACCCTTCGAGTCTGAAGGCCCCATCCATTTGCTCGGCTATTTTCTTTCGAGTGAAACTTCTAACCAGGATACCCTGACTAGCGCACTACACTTGGCTTGAACCAGACCTCAGCCGCTGCCAACACTTTGTTTAGCTAACAAGTTGTGCCCTACAGTTGGCGGTAACGTACATTCCACTTGTTGCACAAAGCCATGACAAAGCTCTTAGTATCCGGGTTTGACGCAGTATACAAATCTGCCAGAAAACCATGTAATAGCTCACCACCTGTCATTCTGTCGGTGGGCTGGCTCGGACCAGGCAAATTAATGTACACTATCTCTGTCATCACTTTTTGATACTCTATTGACTGTGGCATGAAATCACCTACCTTCTCAGCATTTTTGGCTCACATTAGCTCAACTTCTTCAAAAATAAATAGAATTGCGAAACGATTATTCTCTCACCCTCCTTTTCGTACTTCCGATTTCTAAATCCATACGGTCCTGTGCCTGGCTGATATTTTGAGTCGCTAGTTCAATACTTCCTATTTTCAGTGTCAATTAGTCTTTCTGTTGGCCGGGTCACTGCCAACTGAATGTTACAGCATCACCTCCGCATGTTGATTTTTGACCCCGAAGGGTGTACATTATTTCTAAGAAGGGAGGTCCTGGAAATGCCAGATGTAGAGATTGGCAAGGTAACAGATTTCTTCGCTAAGCCTGTTGTAGCTGGTATAGAGCTAAGCGGCATATTGAAAATAGGTGATAGAATTCATATCAAGGGCAGCACCACGGATATGGAAGTGACTGTGGAATCCATGCAGATTGAGCGCGTTAACATCACCGAGGGCAAGCCCGGTGACCTTGTGGGTATAAAAGTTCTCGATAGAGTAAGGCGGGGTGACACAGTTTACAAAGTCACTGAATAGCCTTAAGTAGATTCGCCATTTCAATAGCGCTTACTGCGGCAGCAAAGCCTTTATTACCTTCTTTGGCCCCCGCTCTCTGGATAGCCTGCTCCAAAGTATCAGCTGTAATTATTCCCTGTATCACCGGTAAGCCAGTATCCAAGCTCACCCTGCTAATTCCCCTATTCACCTCGGAAGCAACATACTCAGAATGGGGGGTGCCACCACGAATCACCGCGCCCAGGCATACTATGGCATCGTACCTATTACTCTGTGCTAATTTTTTGCTTATGAGCGGGATCTCTAGGCAACCCGGAGTCCAGGCAATATCGATGTCACCCTCAGCAACGCCGTGGCGCAGTAAAGCGTCCTTTGCTCCCTCGAGCAACTTCGTGGTTATTAACTCATTGAAGCGGGACACAACCACGGCAAACTTGAGACCTTTTCCTATCAAGATACCCTCATACTGATGCTTAGCCATTACTTACCCTCCTGTATACCTAAAATATGCCCTAACTTTTTTTGTTTGGTTTCTAAGTAGCGGATGTTATAAGGGGTAGCCGGAGCTATTAGGGGAACAGCCTCAACTATTTTAATTCCATAGCTTTCCAGTCCGATCACTTTCTTGGGATTATTGGTAAGCAATCGAATATTATGTAAACCCAAGTCAGCTAAAATCTGGGCACCCACCCCATAATCTCTCAAATCAGGAGCAAAACCTAAAGCTATGTTAGCCTCCACAGTATCCATTCCTTGGTCCTGTAGAGCATAGGCGCGAAGCTTGTTGTGAAACCCGATTCCCCTCCCTTCTTGTCTCATATAAAGAAAAACACCTCGATCTTCTTTAGCTATGTTTTGCAAAGCCATTTCAATCTGAGCTCCACAATCGCATCTCAAACTACCAAAGACGTCCCCGGTGAGACACTCACTATGAACACGTACCAAGACCGGTTCGTCACTCGATATGTCGCCTTTGACCAGAGCGATATGCTCAGAGGCATCAACAGCACTTTTATAAGCCACGGCTCTATATTCGCCCCACTTCGTGGGCAGCTTAGCCTCAGTTACCCTTTGCACCAACTTCTCATGGCGAAGACGGTAAGCAATCAAATCAACGATGGTTATTATCTTTAAGTCAAACTTAGAAGCCATAGCTTCAAGTTGAGGCAGACGCCTCATAGTGCCATCCTCATCCATGACCTCGCATATAACGCCAGCAGGATGAAGCCCAGCCAGTCTAGCCAGATCAACAATAGCTTCGCTGTGCCCTGCGCGTACTAACACCCCACCATCCTTGGCTCGAATAGGGAATATATGCCCTGGCTGAGCTATGTCACCCGGCTTCGTATTGGGATCAAGCACTGTCTTTATGGTTTGTGCCCGATCAAAGGCAGAGATGCCGGTAGTGACCTTATCCTTGGCTTCAATGGAGACTGTAAAGGCAGTAGAGTAGCGTGAAGTGTTATTGGCAACCATAAGTGGTATTCCTAATTCGTCGAGCCTTTGTCCAGTGATAGGAAGGCAAATCAGTCCGCGACCGTGCTTAGCCATGAAATTTATGGCTTCAGGGGTAACCTTCTCGGCGGCCATGGCCAGATCCCCTTCGTTTTCGCGCGACTCGTCATCAACGACAATGATAAACTTGCCCGCTCTTATATCTTCAATCGCGTCTGAAATGCTAGCCAGCATCTATTCCCCCCAAAAATCCATATTCTCTGAGAAACTCAGCGTTTAACCTTCGTCCTTTTCGCTCCTTAAGATTTTCCACATATTTGGCCAAGATGTCTACTTCTAGATTGACTATATCCCCAGATCTCTTCTTTCCTAACGTGGTATTCTCCCTTGTGTGAGTTACCAGAGATACAACAAAGGAAAAATCATCCAGGTCGGCAATGGTGAGACTAACACCATCAACTGCTATAAAGCCTCTATTTACAATGTAAGGCGTTAGTTTGTCTGGTGCTGACATCCTCACAATTCGTGCGGTTTCTTCGCTAGTTACATCTAGTACTTCTCCTGTCTCATCTACGTGACCCAACACCAAATGGCCACCCAGGCGCCCCCCTAATAGCAGCGCCCTTTCCAAATTCACCTGGTCGCCGTAACAAAGTCCACCGAGATTAGTGCGACGTAACGTCTCGGGCATAACATTAACACTGAAGCTATGATTTTCCAGCGAGACAACAGTCAAGCAAACACCGTTAACAGCTATGCTATCGCCTATTTTCATTCCTTCAAGTACATTGTGGGCTTCGAAGGCCAAGCGCTCCCGGCTTGTTTCTTTAACTGTGCCAATCTCCTCAACTATGCCTGTAAACATCCTCTACACCTGAAAACTACGTCTCTTGCGGTAATCATTCCTCCACGTATCCGCTAATCAATATGTCATCGCCGAAACTCTTGATATCAACCCGACTAAGACGCAGAGCCTTAGCCATATTATCAACGCCATTTCCTCCCACACTTACGGCCTCACGGCCGCCAATAATGATTGGTGAAATAAAAGCCAATACTTTGTCCACTAAGTGATAGTCGAAAAGTGAACCAAGAAGCTTACCACCTCCTTCCACCAGAACAGTGACAATCTCTCGCTTCCCCAGCAACTTCAATAATTCCACAATATCCACCGAGCCTCCCTTGGCTGGTAATTCCAGTACCTCGGCACCTGCCTTTACAAACCTTTCCTTCTTTGCAGAGTCGAAAGGTGTTACTACAGCCAGCAAAACTTCACCTGGTGGTTCAAAAATATGAGCGTTCAATGGTACTTTTCCTTTACTGTCAACAACCAGACGTAGAGGTTGCATCTTTCCTATACCGCCTTTGCCACCACAGCCCTTAGCGGTGAGGCGAGGATTATCAGCAACAACGGTGTTTACCCCCACCATTATGGCGTCGACAGTATGGCGCAGGGCATGCGCGTAGTTTCTCGCCTCCTCCTTGGTTATCCATTTAGAGTCACCGGTCTTAGTGGCAATCTTGCCGTCAAGGCTCATGGCAAATTTGGCCACCACAAACGGTAAGCCTGTAATAACATGCTTAATATAAGCCTCATTTATTTCATAAGCTTCTCGCTGACACATGCCTACATGGGTCTTGATGCCCCTCTCATTTAGTCTGCCTATCCCACGCCCGGAAACCACAGGGTTGGGGTCAAGCAAGGCTACGTGAACTTGCGAAATGCCGGCATCAATTATGGCTTCGGTGCAGGGTGGCGTCCTTCCGTAATGAGGGCAAGGCTCCAGGGTAACATACATGGTTGCACCCTGCGCCCTATCCCCAGCCTGACGGAGTGCCATAATCTCCGCATGCTCCGAGCCGGCAGGATGAGTATACCCCATCCCGACAGCAAGTCCGTCCTTGACAATTACTGCCCCCACCGCCGGGTTGGGACTGGTATATCCCATAGCTAACTTAGCCAGAGATAGAGCACATTCCATACAACGCTGGGAGGGCATTATTATCTACCTTCTATTGACAAATCCCTCATAATGGCCTGCTAGCTGTACGTTAACTTTGCATTTATTTTTCGCGTCGCCAGAACCATATGACTTTCCACACGAGAAACTCAACTCCGATACAGGCATTTGCCCATTGCTACCCTAATGATACAAGGTAATCGATAATTTGCCAAATCGCCCAACTTGCAGAGAAGATACAACTTCTATTGTCTTGGGTACTGATTGTAGCAACAGCTTGAGCGAACTGCAAAAAAGAGCAAGTACGAATGGAGATGTCGTTGCTGTTTTTGTATAATGGACATTAAAGGAATGAAAAAGGCTTTTGAAATAATTGACCACACTGCTGACATAGGCATCATCGCCTATGGGGCAGATATCGAGGAGCTTTTTTCCAACGCTGCCCTAGCTTTGTTCAGTTTGATCACTGAGCCCGAAAGTATTGAAGAGAAATCGCACCTCAATTTGAAAGTAAGCAGCGAGGACAGAGATAGCTTGCTTGTTGAATGGCTTAACGAACTCATTTACTTTTTCGATGCCAACCACATTCTGTTCAACCGGTTCGATATTGAAAGTTTGACTCACAATGAACTTAAGGCTACCTGTCATGGAGAAGGTTTCGACCCAATGAAGCACAAGATAAAGAGAGGGGTAAAAGCAGCCACATATCATATGTTAAAGCTGGATAAAAATGGTGATGGCTACAAGGCACAAATAATTCTCGACATTTAGGAGTTAATGATATGGCACGATGGCAAGGACAACTTATTAAGATAGACGATTATCGCTGGAAGATTCCCGTGGATTATAAAACTGGCATGAGGGTTCCTGGTCTAATATATGCCAGTAAGGAAATGCTGGAATCTATGCTTGAGGAACAAACGCCAGAACAAGTCGCCAATGTTGCCTTTCTTCCCGGTATAATAGGTTACTCCTTTGCCATGCCGGATATCCACTGGGGTTATGGTTTCCCTATAGGCGGGGTGGCGGCAATGGACATTAAGGACGGTGTAGTTTCCCCAGGGGGAGTGGGTTATGACATTAATTGTGGTGTAAGGTTATTGCGTACCAGTCTCAGCGAAGCTGAAGTGCGGCCCAGAATTAATGAGCTAATTAATGAATTATTCCTTAATGTACCATCAGGCCTTGGTTCTGAAGGGAAGATAAAGGTAAGTCAAAAAGAGATGAACCGATTGATAAGTGAGGGAGCTCTTTG
>JAOUFZ010000223.1 GCA_029857995.1 Dehalococcoidia bacterium | reverse complement strand
AATTGAATTTGTCCCTTAGCCCTTAAAAGCGGCTGGAAAACTGCACAATCTTAGCTCACTACTGAAAAATGGCCCTCATAAGCCCCTATCACAGGTTTAAATGTTGTCGCTACCACTCGTTGAATAACGCTAACCGTTGTATTTAGCTCTATTGCTCCCATTTTTTGCTTCTATATGATCCAAGTGGTAAAACTGGTCTGTATTTATACTCTTGTTTTTGTTCAATCAGTTAAAAGAAGGTGCATAATGCTTTTCCACGTGACAATGACTCATACTCCCGAAAACTGCCCTGCCCAACTACCACCTGCTGAACAGAAGAAATTCTTTGCCCAAGCAGAGAAGATGCAGAAGGTTGCCAAGAAAATGAATATTAACATACACTTTTTGGTGGGAAGAGTCGGGCATACAATGTACGCCTTAATAGAAGCTGATACCTTCGATGCAATGAACATGTTCTTCAGTGGTATGGGATTCAAGCAGGATTGTCAAATCGAACCGGTGGGTCATGTGGAGGATATCATAGCTGCGTTTAAGGCAGAGATGGGGAAGAAGTAGAAGCGTGGTATTCTGGAGATATAATACCTGATTTGTAGCAGGGCTAATTGGTGTGGTGTCTCTGGAATTCGGCGGCTCTATCAGGTTATTATGGGGGACTGCTGTTCCTGGAACGGATGCGTTCTCAGGACCAGCGAAAAAAGGAAGGGATACTTCGATTTCAAGTGCTGGACGTAGTCTAACCATTCACTGGCCAGGTGGTCATACAGCCTGCGGATATCACCAGCGATGTGCTCCAGGTCCTTATCAGGAAGATCAATAAGCGATGGTCTTACTGCAAGCTCTTCATCCAGGTGGGTAACCGCCCAGAGCAGGTCGGTAAATCGGTCATGCTCCAGTAAGCTGGGATTCTCGAGCAGAGTCAGCAAGAACTCTCGCTCCTGCTCCAGGAAGGCTTTGAGCCTGCCAAGATCTATATTTCGGCAGTCAACCTCAACTTTGAGTTGGTGCGCAAATTTGACAGCTTTTTGGAAATCTTTCTTTGTCCAGCTCTCAGTAACGTTCAGGTGCTCGGAAATCTCCAGGCGGTTATCGAAATGTTTGATGAGGTCCTGAAGGAGGTAGTTGCCCAGTTCGCTGAAAAAAGCTCCCACCACCATGTTGAGTTTCTCCAATTTAGCTTGCATCTCCCGGCGGGCCAGGAGGCGCTCGATGATAACCACCACTAATAGGACCTGGATGGGCAGGAAGGCAAGATCACCGAGCATATAGATGAATATGTGGTGAATATCACGAAAAATGAGGTAATGAATGAAATATGCGATTGCGGAAAGCGCCACAAATGCAATAGCTAAGTAGATAACAAATGAGAAACGCCTTCTCATGTTAATTACCAGCCCTTCGGGTAGTAAATGTGTACAACATAGTCCACTCTTACTTGAATATTATAGTCGCATAGATGCTATCGGACAACAGGTATTCTGGGGATACAATACCTGATTTGTAGCAGGCCTGATTGGTATGGTGTTCCTACCCCTCGGTATATTTTGAGCCATATTGCCAAAGCTAGAATTGAATTTATCCCTTAGCGCTTGCAGCGCCCGTCAGAATCACGGGGCGCGGACAGGTAGGAAGTGATTTATGTCTTGACCTGGGTGTTAAAGTGGAGTAAATTCAATAGGAAATCTTCCATAGTAGCCAGCGAATTTATCAGCTTATGCCTACACTCTTGTTGGATAGAAACGCCATCAAAACCCTGATGAACATGTCGGACGTTATCAATGTGGTGGAGGAGGCTTTCAGAATGTGCGGTGAAGGCAGGGGAAGGATGCCGGCCAAGACATATCTAGCCCTTGAACACGGCGACTTTAGGGCAATGCCTGCTGCCCTACCTGGATGTGCGGGTGTTAAATGGGTGAACGTACACCCTCAGAATCCATCTCGTGGTCTACCTTCGATTATGGCTGTCCTGATCTACAGTGACCCGGAAACAGGGTATCCCCTGGCGATAATGGATGCTACTGAAATCACGGCGTACCGAACCGGTGCGGCAGCGGCTATCGCCTCCAAGTATCTGGCGCGGCGAGATTCGCATACAATTGGAATTATCGGTGCTGGCTTTCAAGCCCACACGCAGATACTG
>JAOUFZ010000062.1 GCA_029857995.1 Dehalococcoidia bacterium | reverse complement strand
AATGAGTAGCGGTGAGAAATCCCCTCTCGAATATGAGGAAATAACTGAGAAAATGGAGAGGGGTGAATGGCCCGTTACCCAGATAGAAGAGAAAAGGAAAGAGTTCTCTGGCTAAGGGGAAAACAAGTCTGAGAGTGGTTGAACGAAGAGGTATCCCATGCCCATTTATGAATTTATTTGTCAGAACTGCCACAGAAGACTGGCTTTTTTGGTGAGGGGTGTCTCTGCTCCCTTTACTCCAAAATGCTCATCCTGTGGCAATACCAACTTATCCCGTGTCATTTCCGGCTTTGCCTACCATAAGCCATTGAAGACGGTATGGAAAGAGAGCGGCGAGCCTGCAACGCACTCCGGTGAGGATTATTACAGAGACCCCCGGAATATCGGTCGCTGGGTGGAAAAGAAGTTCCAAGACATGGGACAGGAGCTACCGTCCCAGATTCAGGAGAAGATACAAGCAGCCAGGGAAGGCGTGTTACCTGAGCCGCTGAAGGACCTACAAAGTGCATCACCAACCGCTGCGTATGATTGATGCCAATCTAAACCGCTCGAGCGAAGGTTTGCGGGTTCTGGAAGATGTCGCGCGCTTTCTTCTCAACGATGCTGAGCTTAGCCAGCGGTTAAAGACTCTACGACACGATTTGGCCCGAGAGACTAAGTCACTAAGTGTAGGACTCTTTTCTCACAGAGATTCCGAACACGATGTTGGTCGCCTTCACTCGGAGGATAAGGAACTGACTACGCAAGGGACGTCGTCGCGGAGCTTTCTAGACTTAGTTACCGCCAATGCTAAAAGGGTGGAGGAGTCTCTTCGCGTGATAGAGGAGCTGGCTAAGTTGCCAGAGATGAATTCAATGCTGAACTCAGCCAGCTTCGAACAAACAAGGTTTGCCCTTTATACCTTAGAGCGAGATTTGATTTCCAAAATATCACGCCGGGACAAAATGGAAAGGATGGCCGGGCTCTACGTTATTCTGGATCGGCAGTTTCTGGCTGGCAAGGATGCGTTGGAGACTGCCAGACAAACTATTGAGGGAGGCGCCAAGGTAATCCAGTTTCGCGACAAGCAGAGCAGAAAAAGAGAACTACTAGTTGTTGCACAAAAGCTCAAGGAGCTGTGCAGTCAAGCAGGTGTTCTCTTTATAATAAATGATTATCTCGACTTAGCTCTGTCTATTGCCGCCGATGGACTTCACATTGGGCAGGAGGATTTACCCCTATCTGTGGTCCGCAGGGAATTGCCCATAGACAAAATAGTTGGCTGTTCCGTCGCCACAGTGTCTCAGGCCACAAGAGCTCAAAATGAAGGAGCGGATTATATTGCCGTCGGCTCTATGTTTCCCACAACAACGAAAAAGGAAGCCACTGTAGTGGGAGTGGATATGCTCAAAGAAGTCAAGCGAATAGTGTCCATACCCCTAGTAGCCGTTGGCGGCATAAACCAGAATAACATCGGCGAGGTAGTGGCTGCTGGCGCTGATGCCGTAGCTGTGATTAGTGCTGTCCTGGGCGAGAGGGATGTCAAGGGAGCAGTCCGAAAATTGGTCGCAAGAATGGACTTGGCGAAAGGGAAATGTCAAAACCAGTAGAAGATTTAGAGGTTATTGCTGCGAAGCTTCGCCCCTGCTTTGCAGCCGAGGATGAGGCGAGAGAAAAAGCCCTACGTAGTTGTCGTCAGGTCATACGCTACAGCGCAGATGCCATACGCGCCGTTCACCGTCAGGAGCACGGTAAGGCAAAGCAACTCTTTGATTCAGCCCATGAATTACTTCGAGAACTCAGTCACGACCTGGCCGGACATGGAAAGCTGCTTCACTCAGGTTTCATCCACGACGCTCAAAAGGAGTTCGCTGAAGGACGTATAACGTTAGCTTTGATTGCCGGGGAAGACTTGCCGAAGCCGAAAACGCTGGGCGTAAGCAACGCTGCTTACCTTGATGGCTTGGGCGAATCCGTGGGGGAGTTGCGAAGGTATATACTAGATAGTCTAAGGCGAGACGACTTTTCTCGTTGCGAAGAATTACTGACCGTAATGGATGAAATATATGGGATATTGATAACCATGGACTTTCCGGAATTGCTTGCTCATGGCTTGAGGCGAACTACAGACGCCGTACGAGGCATTATAGAGAGAACTCGAGGAGACTTAACGGTATCCTTAAGGCAAAAAAATTTAGAAACTAAGCTTAAGGACCTCAGTTAATCTTCCTTAGTGCATTATTTTTCCTTCCTATACTTGTAGAACCCTTCGCCAGTCTTACGTCCCAAACGACCAGATTCGACAAGCTTTTTCAACATGCTGGAGGGGGCCAGGCAAGGGTCCTTGCTCCTCTCATACATCGCACAGCTTACCATATAGCCAACATCCAGACCGTTGAAGTCGGCGAGGGCCAGTGGACCTATCGGATGACCCAGTCCGAGGGTCATACTCTTGTCAATATCCTCTGCAGTGGCTATTCCGTTCTCCAGCAGGCGCTCAGCAGCTCTCGTCAGCGATATCAGCAGATAGTTGAAAATGAACCCGGGAGTGTCTTTGGCGACAAGGATTTCTTTTCCAAGTGAGCGGCCAAACTCCTTCACTATGTCCAGAGTCTCCTGACTGGTCGTATCCGCCTTGACAATCTCGAGCAGCTTGCTGGGCGGCACCGGAGAGAGAAAGTGTGTCCCAATTACCCTGTCCGGTCGGCTGGTTGCTTGAGCAAGTTCCGTAACGGATAGACAGGATGTGTTGGTGCAGAGGATGGTATGTCCAGGACAGATCCTGTCTACCTCAACAAAGACCTTTTTCTTGCGTTCCATATCCTCTGGGATGGCTTCTATGACCAGATCGCGGTCATTCAGATCCTCCTGATTGAGGCTCTTCTGGATGCGTGACAGGGCCAAGTCCTTATCCTGCTCCGATATTCTACCCTTCTCCACATCCCGACTCAGGTAACGTGCTATTGTTGCTATGCCTTTATTGAGACTCTCTTCTCGCCTTGCTACAAGCACCACCTCGTAGCCAGATTGAACACAAACTTGGACAATGCCTGCGCCCATAAACCCACCGCCAACTACACCCACTTTCTTAATTTTCATAGTATTCACCCCTTTCGTGCTGTATTGTGCAATGCCTTAGGATTTTCCGTCGTGCTGCCAGACTGGGAGAAGGATACTCAACCTTGACCAGCACATCAATCATTCAGACCTTACTTCGATTCAGTGTTGTAATAGTCACAAGCCCATCTCTCTGGCTACTACTTCTCGATAAAAATCGGCATCACCAAAGGCAAGTTTGGCGGCCTTGGCACGCCTGGTGTAATAATGCAGGTCATGTTCTATGGTAACGCCAATAGCCCCGTGAATTTGGTGCGCCAGAGCAAAGACGCGCTCAGAGGCTTCGCCTACCCAAGCTTTGGCTACAGCCACTTCCTTCGTGCAGGGAAGTCCTTCACTTAACATCCATGCTGCCTGGTAGGTGCTAAATCTGGCGCTATCAACATCGGTTGCCATATCGGCACAATAGTGCTGTATGACCTGAAAGCTGCCAATGGGACGGTCGAATTGTTTCCTTTCTTTGGCATAGTCCACAGTCATCTCCAACACTCGCTGAAGATTGCCGACCATTTCACAACATTTTCCCACCGCGGCCCGCTGGATTATCTTCTGCACTGCACTCCACCCCTGGTTCAGCCGCCCCAAAATGTTAGCTCTAGGTACTGGCACTTGGTCAAAGACCACCTCACATAGCTTGTCACCGGCCATAGTTTTTAGAACAGAGTACTTCATTCCAGGACCCTTGGCGTCCGCCAAGAATATGCCGATTCCGCTTCTGGGCTTGGTTCTGACGACACATAGCAGGTAATCAGCGATATGAGCATCAGGGATAAATAGTTTTGTGCCGCTGATGACATAATTGTCATCATCACTAGTGGCCTTGGCTGTGACTGAAGAGGCATCGTAATTGTGATGGCCGGGTTCGGTGAGGGCTAAGGTAAAGATTTTCTCACCACGAATTAGCTTAGGGAGATATTCTTGTTTTTGCTGTTCGCTGCCAATATCTAATATAGACATGCCTCCAAGAACCACTGTAGAGAAAAACGGGCCAGGTAAACAAGCTCGTCCCATCTCTTCTAATAACACTGCCAGGTCAAGAAAACTCATATCGCCGCCGCCGTATTTCCCGGGGAAGGCCAAGCCTATCCAGCCCAGCTCAGCCATCTCCTGCCAGAGTTCTCTAGAATAGCCTGTCTCGCTTTCTTCCATCTGTTTGACGAATTTCTTCGAGCACTTATCAGCCAAGAAGTCGCGGGCTGTCTTTCTTAGCATTTCTTGTTCTTCAGTAAGAGCTAATTTCATAGCTATCCTCCTGTATCAAACGTTCCGTGTGCCTTTCTGAGCGCCGGCGAAGAATCCTTGAGCCATTGGACACCACACCTCGCTCAGAGCTATGCCTTATGAGGTTGGTAATCCCAGTCTCCGTGTAGCCAGGATATTCTTCAAGATCTCGGTTGTACCAGCTTGAAGGCTGTAACCTTTAGAGCCCAAGTATGAATGTAGAGCCATGCCTCGCAGAGGGACAAATTTAGAACCCGATGTCAACTGGGCATAGGGGCCCAAGATATCCATAGCTACACCAGCCAGGTGTTTCTCGAATTCGGTAGAATAGGCTTTGGACATGGCAGATTCCCAATTAGGAGCCCGCCCTTCTTCCATCACCAGAGCCACTCTGTAAATAAGCAGGCGTCCCACTTCAAATTCAATCTGTAGTTGCGCCAGCTTATTACGAATTACAGGCTCCTTAGATAATTTATTCTCCTTGGCAAACTGTACGATGGCATCAAAGAGGGGATAATTGCCCATGAGGCGTTCCATGCCACTTCTCTCGTAATCAAGCTGGTGGAGGACTTGATAAAAGCCGCGATGCTTCTCTCCGACCAAATACTTCTTGTGTACGCGGACATTATCAAAGAAGACATCATTCCAAGCCTCGGTGCCGGTAATATCAATCATGGCGATGCGGCTGACGCCGGGCGACTTTGCATCCACGATAAATTCGCTAATACCCCTGTGCCTTGGCGCCTCGGGATCTGTTCTGGCATACACATCGAAGTATTCAGAAAAAGATGCACAGCTAGTCCAGGTTTTCTGACCGTTAATTACATAATAATCACCATCTTCTACTGCTTTGGTTTGCAGTGAGGCCAGGTCAGAACCAGTTCCCGGTTCGCTCATTCCTAGACCAAAATAAGCTTCTCCCTTGACAATCCTGGGCAGAAATTCCCTCTTTAACTCTTCTGAGCCGAAAGAGAGGATAGCACCCCCGACCTGGCGGTCACCAAACCAGTGACAAGCTGCCGGCGCTCCATAGCGTAGCATTTCCTCAGTAAGAATAAGTCTATCTATATGGCGACGCCCCTGCCCCCCGTAGTCTTTAGGCCAGGTCAGTCCTATCCAACCCCGCTGTGCCACTCTTCTAGTAAATCCAGGATTGAAGCCCTGTACCCAGGCATCACAGGTAGGTTCCCAATGCCCGTTCCTTATCTCCTCCTCTAGAAAGTTCCGCACCTCCCGTCTGAATTCATTTTGTTCTTCACTGAAGCTGAAATCCACCTTCTTATTCCTTTCTCAGAGATTGATGTTGGAATATTTTCTCCATGGCCTAGCCACGCATTTCCCTTCCAGAACATCCAGTGCCCTGTTTATGACTTTTCTGGTATCTGAGGGGTCTATCACTTCATCGACATAGCCTCTCTCGGCAGCACGATAAGGGTTTTCGTACATTTCCGAGAATTCCTTTATCCTTTGTGCCTGCACTTCATCAGGCTTGTCCGCCTCCTTTATTTCTCTGGCAAAGATGACGCTGGCAGCAGTTTGGGCGCCGACAATAGTCACTTGGGCTGTGGGCCAGGCAAAGACAAAATCAGCCCCGATAGCCTTGTCGAGCATGCCGTAATGAGCGCCGGCATAAGACTTTCTGATTACAATAGCAATCAAGGGCACGGTGGCATCAGCCCAGGCAAAAAGCAGCTTGGCACCATGGCGCAGAATTCCGCCCCAATCTTGCTGAGAACCTATCAGATAGCCCGGGGAATCATGAAGAGTGACCAAGGGAATGTTGAATAGGTCGCAAAACCTGACAAACCTGGCTCCTTTGTCGGCAGCATCAATATCGATGCAACCAGCCATCCACTTCGGTTGGGTAGCTACTATTCCCACGGGACGCCCGTTGAAGCGGGCAAAACCTGTGATCATGTTCCGCGCGTGGAGTCTTAACGTCTCAAAGAAATAACCCTGGTCAACTATTTTTCTGATAACTTCATACATATCGAAAGGTTCGTAGGGATGTTCAGGCAGCAGGCTAAGCAGATCCTCCTTCCTGTCTGGGTCATCGTCCGTTGTGATACGAGGTGGCCTCTCCCTGTTGCTGGAAGGCAAAAGGGCCAGAAGGTCCTTACACTTATCCAGACAATCTGCATCGTCTTCAGCCACGACGTGTGTTTGCCCTGATTTGATGGCATGGGCTTTGTAGCCGGAAAGTTCCTCAAGGCTGATTTCCTCCCCGGTTTGCGTTTTGACAAAAGCCGGGCCAGCAATGCCCATAAACCCCGTGCGCTTCGTTTGAATGAGAAAATCTTGCATTACAGGATGATATGCCTGGCCTCCTAAACAAGGGCCCATGAGCAACGCTATCTGAGGTACTATTCCCGACGCAAGTATTTGGGACCTAAACAGCCATCCGTAACTCTCCAGGGTATCCATCCCCTCTTGCAGTCGAGCACCCCCGGAATCGTTCATACCTACAAATGGCCATCCATTATCCTTGGCGAAATCTACAGCGCGAACGAATTTCTTACCATGGTATTCGCCAAATGTTCCCGCCATTGCAGTATAATCCTCAGCAGCAACAACGACATGTCTGCCATTCACTTTACCGAACCCAGTGATTACTCCCTCAGCTGGCACCTCTCTTTTGTCCATGCCAAAAGCAGTCGTCCTGTGCTTAACAAACAAGCCTATTTCCGTGAATGTGCCAGGGTCGAAGAAATAATCTATCCTCTCCCGGGCTGACATCTGTCCCTTCTTATGCCGCTCTTCAACAGCCTTTGACCCTCCCATCTGCAAGATGTGTTCTTGCTTTCTTTTCAGTTCCTTTAACTTATCTAGACTCTTGCCAGACTCACCAGCCATGGATTTCACCTCCGCTCGAAAAGGGCTCCCCATACGAACAATAATCGCTCACTTCATAATCCTGTTATCATATGGCATAGTCACCAGTTTTTCAATGCTCCGACTGACGATTTCACGGCGACTCTTATTTTGTGGCCACAACCACTTCAGGTACTAATTGCAGAGCTCGAATCAGAGCCCTGGCTTTGTCTAGCGTCTCCATATATTCGGCTTCCGGATCAGAGTCGTAAATAATGCCGCCACCCACCTGAAAATAAGCTTTGCCTTCCTTGATCAGGAAAGTGCGGATAACGATGTTGACATCCATGTCCTCATTGAAGCTCAGGTAGCCGATGGAGCCGGTATAGACGCTCCTTCTGGTCGGCTCTATCTCATCAATAATCTCCATAGCTCGCACCTTAGGAGCACCAGTAATAGAGCCGCCGGGGAAAGTAGCCTTGAGCAGGTCAATGTTGCTCTTGCCCCGCCGCAGCCTACCTATCACACTAGAGGTGAGATGAAATACGGTTGCGAAAGTCTCCAGGATAGCTAGCTCAGTGACCTTTACTGTGCCATAGCGGCAGACCCGTCCTAAATCATTCCTCTCCAAATCGACAATCATAACGTTTTCCGCGTGGTCTTTGGCGCTATGGACCAACTCATGAGCCAGGCGCTCATCTTCACCGGAATCCTTGCCTCGTGGTCTAGTGCCCTTTATCGGTCGCGTCTCTACCAGGTCACTCTTCACTTTGAGGAACCTCTCCGGAGAGGCACTGACGATGGCTACGCCCGGGAAATTGAGGTAGCTTGCAAAGGGAGCGGGGTTAACTGTCCTCAGTCGTTTGTAAAGCTCAAAGGGCGAGATCTTCAAATCAGCCTCAAACCTCTGAGAGAGATTGACTTGAAAGACATCGCCAGCGGCGATATATTCCCGCACTCTATTTACAGCTTTCATGTATTCTTCAGGAGTAAAATTGGACTTAAGCCTGATTTCTTTGTTTTGCCTGTCATTGCGAGGAGCAGCAGCGAGGAAGCAATCTCTATCGCGGGATTGCTTCGCTTCGCTCGCAATGACTGAATGGCTAGAAGAAAGCCAGTCCTTCATTTCTTCAAGTCTTATTCTGGCCCGCCTTAACCGCTGTCCTTCCTCCATCTCAGGGAAGCCTGTGGCAACAAGGTAGGCTTTGTTCTCGAGATGATCAAACGCCACGACGGTATCATAAAAGGCAAGGCAACTCTCAGGTAGTCTAAGATCGTCTATGGCTGTGGATGGCAGGCGTTCGATGAAGTGGCACAAGTCATAGCTAAAATAGCCAACTGCTCCACCTAGGAAAGGCACAGGTGCCGGGCAATGCTCTAATCTGTATGCCTCCAATAGCTTGCCTATAGTATCAAAGGGATTACCATGCTGCAGTTCGTGCTCGTGCCCACGAATCAGGGTGACCTCAGAGCCTCGACTGCTAATTACGAGAAATGGTTCACTGCCCAAAAACGAATATCTTCCCAGCCTTCGAGGATCCATGCCGCTGTCTAAAAAGAAGCTATAAGGTTTGTCCTTGATTAGCTCAAAAAGCTCAGGTGCAGTCAAGGAAGCAAAGAACTCCTCGATTAGCGGATAGCGATTCCTAATCACTTATCAGCAATACCTATGCGCTCTCCAATACTTTCTTGGTGGTGA
>JAOUFZ010000222.1 GCA_029857995.1 Dehalococcoidia bacterium | reverse complement strand
ATGAGCGCCGGGACAATTGCCCCAGAGTATTTCCACGCCTGTGTCCTTCCACCCCTGTATTATGGACGAGAAGTCCTGAGGAAGGTCCATGGGGAACAGTCCATTGACATCTGCAACAGTATAGCCATTACCCGTCAATAGCCCAGGGAACGTGTTATACCAACCTATACCGTCTGCGTCAGACGAGGCGAAGACCCCCACTATCCCATTAGTGTTGGTCTTGGCACCGACCTCATCCATATACCCAAACCATGTATCGACCATGGTATATCCCGGAACATTGCGCGGAGCTGGCTGCGGCTCACCTATAGCAAAGCCGGCAAACCAGGTGTAAGGCCAGTCTTCTCCCTCGTGCATACCGTGATACCAGGGCTCAAAGGGACCGCCACAGATAATCTGTGGCACATGATATTGATTAGCTACCACGGATGTAGGGTCGTGCAGGTCGGTAGGCGCATCAGGTGATAGCAGGGCGGTTACTTTGTCCGTTAAAACCAGGTCCTTACTAAGTTGGCTCACCTGCGCGAAGTCGCTCTGGTTATCTTTGATTACCAACCTGACGGGCACTGTTTTGTCCCACTCTGACAGGTATATTCCGCCCTCCGCATTTTGGTCGTCCACAGCCTTCTGCATGCCCCATCCTTGCTCACCAAAACCGGCAAACATACCGGTTTCGGGAAGAGTGGCTCCCAACAGAACTTCTGTCGGGCCTTCCTCCTCCTCTTCCTCCTGTTCCCCACCGCCGCAGCCGATGAGACCTATGCTAAGAGCTAGCGCCACGGCTAACAAAATCGCCAAAAACTTCTTCACAACTATTTCCTCCTTATCTTTAAGATTTTCTCCGTTCTCCTAGACTTTAGTAGTTTGCTCCGCTATTCACCTCCTTTTGGGATTAAGGCTGCTAGATTTTGGTTTGGGCATTTGGCAAGCCTTGTACCCCAGATTCTTGTAGTTACCCGGCCAACTACTTCTGTTTCCGGCCACAGTAACTCTGGGGCAAAGGGAGACTGAA
The DNA here is from genome assembly GCA_029857995.1 of Dehalococcoidia bacterium. Lineage (GTDB taxonomy): Bacteria > Chloroflexota > Dehalococcoidia > GIF9 > AB-539-J10 > RBG-13-51-36. The sequence continues at coordinate 1,133 of JAOUFZ010000222.1, read as the reverse complement.
AAACTGGCGGGGAACTCCGACGCTGTAACGATCGGCAGTCTACTTTCTGCATAATCGTCCCTCCTTGCCACCCCATAATCACAATGATGATAACAGCTAAATGTTAGAATCCTGTTAAGATTCTGGTGAAGTTCACTCTACGCAACGAAGACTGAACTTCACCAACCAGGACACGTCGTTGACAACGGTTCTCTCAGATGATATAGTGAGGCAACACTCGTAGATTGAATGTTCGTTCAATCGCCCAGGTGAAAATTGCCTAAAGAATTCACCATACGTACTTTCAGCAACGACCAGGCTTTAGTCAAAGAGCGCAGAAATCATATAGTCCGTTGCTCTACAAGAGTATTTACCAAGGAAGGCTATGACCGAACCAATATGCATGAGCTGGCTGAAGCTTGTGACATGAGTGGGGGTGCGTTGTACCACTATTTTGGTTCAAAAGAAGAGATCCCCAGATATGTAAAGGAACAAACCGGTCCCAATTTGACGGCGATCGACGTAGATAACAAAACTTGTGTCGGTAACACATATAGAAAGGAGTCATTCAAGTGATTACTCTGAAGGAAGGAAATTGGCGCATTCCCAAGTGGAACAGAAAAGTATATGCAGTTGCCGGGGGGCTGACAAATTACAAGAAGTTCTGCCCGGAAATGAAGCTCGAAGAGCAGGTGATGGTGGCATTCCGGCAGATGTTGGAGAATAACGATTTAAAGCTCTCTCCAGTAGAAGTCAAGGGATTAATCAACTTTCTTGCCTGTGGTGCATTTGCCGACCACTTTCAAGACCAGCTCCTGTGCGAAGCCAAGGTCACTGACTACCTCGGTCTTGACCCCATGTATGATATAGGTGTCAAGACTGGTGGGGCTACGGGCGGCTCCACTGTGCTGACAGCCGCTATGGCGATAGCCAGTGGATATGCTGATGTGGCGTTAGCCGTAGGCTGGGAGCGCATGTCTGAAGTGGATACGCGAACAGGCAACTACTACATTGCTAACGCAGCCTGTAAAGACTTTGAGACCAGGCTTTCCCGCATTTATGCTGCCTACTATGCTCCCATGGCCGTCCGTTTCGCCTGGGCCTACAATCTCTCCGAGGAGACCAGAGCCAAGGTGGCAGTCAAAAATCACCTC
>JAOUFZ010000221.1 GCA_029857995.1 Dehalococcoidia bacterium | reverse complement strand
GCCATTCTGTTTAGTTCTTCGTTTTGCATTGACCAAGGCAAGCGACTGCACATTTCGTCATTATGTGCAACCGACACCTACATAGTAGCCCATGAATCCGGGGCACAAAACTCCAGACGGACATCATGAATTGTGAGCCGAGTTTACAACTGACTCTCGACGTTTGTGGCTAGATTAATCCAGTATTGGCTGAGCAAGCTACTTGGGCGGTGTGGGGAACATCTTTTCCGCGGTCTTGAGGGCCTCAATTTCCATCTTCATTGACTCGTTGAAGCTAGCCAGCGGATAGGTTTCGAAATCCATAAATCCCGCTATGGGTAGTGCCACAATCATCTGAACGATTTCTTCACCACTCTTGGCTTCAGCAATAACCACGGTACGACCTGACCCGGCCATAAAGTAAGCTTCCAGGATCCTGCCGGCCTTCATTTCCTTATTCATTACATCAAGGGTTGCCTCCATGAGTGGCCGCATTATAGATGGCGGAACTGTGGCTCCTACGTCCTTCGTCTTGGTTATGGTTAGGAATTTCATTCTTCTCCTCCTTTGGTTATGAATAATGGTTAGTTCGTGTGGTTTCTGAGTTGGCATCACCTCCTTTCCGCTATTGTGATTGAATAAGCAAAAGGGGCACAAGCGACCGCATCTTGATTTGGCGGTTTCAGTGCCCTTATTTCATCTCCTCAGCCCCTCACTCAATCTCTAAGGTTAGCTGACGCGTTGGACTTTTATTATATTGTAATTCACTTATGAGGTATTGTCAATGCTCATAATCGAGAGGAAGTAATGCTGAGTATTCTGGGGAAATAATGCCTGATTTGTAGCAGGCTCGATTGGTAGGGTGTCCCTGGAATTCCAGACGATAGTCGCGACGCTCTGCCCACGCTCTCTGCCGCTGAACGCTGTGCTAAAAGATTAGATCGAACCTGCCTATAAGATTGCACATTAGTCAGTTTTCTTCAATGATAATTCGATACATCACGCAGTTCGTCATTTCGTTACTCTGCCTAGGGAATGAAATTATGAATGAAGGTCTGGCAATCATGATGTGGTAATGATATCCCTGTAAGTAAGCGCACTAAGACAACGGTTCTTTCTACCCCCGGGGTTCTCTAAAGTAAAGCCTCGGCGTTGCTTTCGACTCTGGGTTGAGCAATGTTTTTCCCTTTGTTGTCACTTCTTGCGACGAGCCGATTCCGCCACAATTTTGTCTGCAGGCGGGGCTACTTCGACTTTTGTTTGTTGGTTTCTCTTGGCCAGTCTTGGCTATTTTGAAGTCTCAGCTATTGCTGGCTACGGGGTAGCTGGGTTATCGACCAGCCTCACCGGCACTGGTTGCTACGCGAGCCTTTTCACGGAGTTCAGCCATTGCCAGTGCAAGCTACTTTTCCCATCGACCTAAGTTCGGCTATGATGTTCCTGACCTCCAGTGAGATGATGAATGTTCCTGGCAGTACGATTAGCAAAATAAATCCTAACTTGGTGGTGGCGAAAGAGGAGAGATAGCCCAGAAAAGGCACGTGGAACCAGACCTTCCCTACGACATTCTCTGCAAGAACGGCGTTCGCATCAGGATTAGCGTTGGCGTCGCCGGCGGTGCGAAAGCTGAGTGCCCCGCTGTGGTTTGACACTTCAACCACCCGGTGAGTCACCACCTTGTCCGCTTCCGTGCCTGTCCTAAAGGTGATGATGTTGCCGACTTTGATAGCAGATGCTTCCACCGATTTCGCCGCGACTACCGAGCCTATCGGAATCGTGGGCATCATGCTGCCGCCGTAGATAGTAAAGAAATTCATCCCCAAGAAGTGAGGCGCCACGAAAAAGAAGGCCATAGCCAAAATGACCAAGGCTAAAAGTATGTTACCTATCCAGTTTACTACTTGCCGCATAGCATTTCCCCTAGCTAGTAATACTCTATGGTGACCTCGTGTAAAGTTGGAGTTTTGGATGTGTCTGAAGTAGTCAAGGTCGCCCGCCACTGCAGGTATCTCCCTGCAGGCAATCCCGAGGTAACTGGGGAAGTCCCTCCAGCAAAAGTCCACGAAGGCGTCGCAGCATCCTTGGTGAACGCGGTATCGGATGCCCTGACCTCAAAGGTTACGTCGGTATTGCTTGGCAGCGTTTCATCCCAGAACAGGGCGTCCCATTTTGCTCCAG
>JAOUFZ010000061.1 GCA_029857995.1 Dehalococcoidia bacterium | reverse complement strand
ATGTTGACGGGGTTCGCGCTTATTGCTAACATCATCAACTGAGCCGTGCTAGGCGGGGAACCAGCGGTGCCCTGTACCCGAAAACCGCTATAGCGGGGCCGAATTCCTGCTTGAGGTTGACGGCCGGCTAGTCTTGTTTCTGCTGAGCGGCGTTGATAATCGGGTTCTATGCAACTGGAGGCTATGAACCCCGTCAGGTCCGGAAGGAAGCAGCGGTAAGTAGTATTTCTAGTGTGATATAGAGTTGCCTGGTTGGAGCTAGCTGGCAGAGACAGCTTCCCGGTTTGGAAATCGAGAGCAGGTGCACGGCTCGTAAGATTCGGAATAGATTGGAATAGACTCGCAGATGGATTTCTTAGGGCTTGAAGGTAAAACAGCAATTGTTACCGGGGGAGGCTCCAATATCGGGCGGGGCATAGTTCTAGCTTTCGCTGAACAAGGAGCGAACGTCGCCATAGCTGAACTGGATGAAGCTCAGGGAGCTAAAGTAGCCAGGGAAGCCAGTGCCCCGGGCAAGGGCAAAGTTGAAAACATAGGGACGGATGTAACCGACTGGGATTCGGTACAGGCGATGGTGAAGCAGACGCTGGACAAGTTTGGTCAGGTAGATATACTGGTCAACGTTGTCGGTTGGGTCAGGGATGACCTCTTTGTGAAAAAACCCAGAGAGGATTGGGAAAAGGAGATAGCCCGCAATTTTTGGAGCGATATAAACTGCACCAGAGCCGTTTTGGACCATATGATTGAGCGGAAGTGTGGAAAGATCATCAGCATCGGTTCCGATGCTGCCAGAGTAGGGCAACTGAGAGAAGCTGTTTACAGCGGCTGCAAGGGCGCTTTGATTTCTATGACAAAGTCTTTAGCCAGAGAAGTCGGCCGTTATGGCATAAACATCAACGTGATTTGTCCGGGTGTTGTTGTTCCTGCCAGCAAAGATGTCACTACTTCGGAGAGCATGTGGACGGATGACATGATGAAAGTATTTGGCACCCCGGAAGCGCTGGAGAAAATAGCCAAGGGCATCCCACTGGGACGGCTGGGGACACCAGATGATATAGCCAATGCTGTTCTCTTCCTGGCCTCAGACCGGGCCAACTTCATAACAGGACAGACTATCAGTGTCGATGGTGGTTACACCATGGTATAGAGAATTCGACCACTTAGGAGGCAATACACATGGCAATAAAGAAAGTATGTGTTATTGGTTCGGGGACTATGGGCAGCGGCATAGCCCAGGTATCGGCTCAGGCGGGCTACGAGACAATTATGGTTGACATAAAGCAAGAGTTTCTGGACCGTGGTATGAACATGATAAAGTCCAGCCTGGGTAAATTTGTACAAAAGGAAAGAATCAAACAAGAGGATATGAATAAGGCTCTGGCGAGACTTCATACCTCGGTTGACATGAGGAATGCCGCTAAGGACGCTGATTATGTTATAGAGGCGGTATTTGAGAGGGCCGAGGTCAAGGTGCCGATATTCGGACAGCTTGAAGAAATCTGCCCCAGGGAGACAATTCTGGCTTCTAACACATCCGGAATACCGGTGAGTCTACTGGCGACTGCGACCAAGCGTCCTGACAAGGTCATCGGCACACACTTCATGAACCCTGTGCCGCTAATGAAGGGAGTGGAGATAGTAAGAACCTTCCTTACGTCAGAGGAGACTCTGAAAGTGAGCCTCGATTTCGTCAAATCTCTGGGTAAGGAAACAGTCGTAGTCAAGGATTCTCCCGGATTTGTGACCAACAGGATAATAACCTTGGTTATGAACGAAGCCGCCAAGCTATTGGAGGAGAATCTAGCCAGCATAGAGGATATAGATAAAATAGAGAAATTATCACACAACTGGCCGATGGGCCCATTTGAGCTGGCCGACCTGGTTGGCATAGACGTTCTGGTCGACCTCCTGGAAGGAGTTTACCAGCAGACGGGATGGGAAAGATATAAGCCAGCCCCGATATTGAAGAGGATGGTCGAGCTTGGGTACACGGGAAGAAAAGTGGGCAAGGGCTTCTACCAGCTGTTTGGACAAGGCTGATACTCTTGTACCGACAATTGCTCCGCCAATTTGGCTTCAAACCGAGAAAAAGCTTAGGACAGCACTTCCTTATAGATGAAGCTGTATTAGAGCGTATTCTCTCTGCTGCCGAACTTAGCCCCGGGGACATTGTAGTCGAGATAGGTCCGGGGTTGGGGATACTGACTGAAGGGTTAGGCAAAGAGGGAGCCAGGGTTATTGCTGTTGAACTTGATGCCAAACTGGTTGCCCTGTTGAGAAAACGACTGGCTGGCTTTGCTGATGTCAAAATTGTGCATGCGGACATACTTAAGGTGACCCCTCGGCAACTTCTCCAAGATAGTCTACCCGGTTTCGAAATTATGCGGGGCTACAAAGTCGTCGCTAATCTTCCTTACTATATTACTTCACCGGTATTGAGTCATTTTCTCGAGGCGCAGCCGCGTCCTTCAAAAATGGTCGTAACGGTGCAGAAGGAAGTTGGGGAAGCTATTGCTGCTGCCCCCGGTAAGATGAGATTGCTCAGCGTTAAGGCTCAGTTTTACAGCAAGCCTGCTATTGTGTCGTATGTGCCGGCGGCAAGTTTTTATCCGCCGCCAAAGGTGGATTCAGTTATATTGCGGCTGGATGTTTACTCCCAGCCGCCTATTGAGGTGTCCGATGTCGCCGGTTTTTTTGATATAGTTATGCATGGTTTCAGCGCTCCTCGTAAGCAGCTTCGCAATTCCCTGGCTCACTCCTTAGAGATGCCGCCTAGCCAGGTTGCTTCATTACTGGAGAAGGCTGGCATAGAAGCCAAACGGCGGGCTGAAACTCTGAGCCTGGAGGAGTGGAGGGAGCTGTGGAAAGTCTTTGCTCCCTTTACAGAAGGATTGTAGTGCTGACTGTTTATGCCCCGGCTAAAATAAACCTTGTTCTCGAAGTACTGGGCAAGGATGGTGATTATCACCAAATATCCAGTATCGTCCAGTCAATAGACTTATGCGATGTCCTCAATTTTGAGTTGGACAGGGAAATATACTTTGACTGTGATGTGCCCAGCTTGAAGCGCGATAACCTGGTAACACGGGCAGCCATTCTACTTAAGGAAAGCACAAAATGTAGTCTGGGGGCGCGAATCGAGCTTCGCAAGCGTATACCCTGGGGCGTGGGATTGGGGGGAGGCAGCAGCGATGCTGCAGCCACCCTCATAGCGCTGGATGACCTCTGGGGATTGGGATTATCGCTTTCTGAGATGGTCCGTTTAGCATCGAAGCTGGGCTCGGATGTTCCCTTCTTTATCCATAAAGGCGCGGCTCTGATAGCGGGGAAAGGGGAAAAAGTCACCCCGCTGCCAGCCCTGCCTTCAGCCAGCTTCGTGCTGCTGGTGCCGCCATTACCTATAATCTCGGGCAAAACGAAGCAAATGTATAGTAATTTACGCGTCGCTGATTTCACCGGAGGCGAGTTTACTCAACGAGCCCTGGCATCTTTGAGGCAAGGGAAGGAGATTGAGCATCGTCTTATGTTTAATGTTTTCGAAAGCATAGCTTTTGATTTCTTCGCCGGGCTGGACAGGTATCGCAAGACTCTGAAAGAAGCAGGAGCCCCGGGAGTTTATCTGGCTGGCTCCGGGCCATGTCTGTTTACTTATTTCTCGGGGAAGGAAGAAGCCGGTGAGCTGTTTTCACGCCTGAAAAAGCAAAGATTGGAGTGTTACCTGGCATTTTCCTTTCCACATACAAACGTAGCTGCGGGTCTTTAGACTTCCGGGGCAGGCAATTTAATGGCAATGGAAAAGCTGAAGCAAAAGAGATGGCTTAGATTGGTGCTTTACCTTGTCGTCCTCACCTGTCTGAGTCTCGGCTTTGCCTATTTGATTCAATATTTAATGGCTTATTTCAATATTTCAATAGAAGGATTGGCCTCCGCAGCTTATCTAGTTGTTTTTGGAGTCACCCTGGTATCTAACGCATCCATCTTGGCTCCGGTATTCATCTATCTTTCCCTGATGATAGCAGCGGCAAAATTCCTTGACCCTGTTCTTGTAGCTTTGGTAGCCAGCGTAGCTGGTGCCCTGGGGGAAACAAGTGGTTATTACGCCGGCTACCTGGGAAAGAGAATCATACACCTTGAGAACACACCGGGATATGAGAAGCTTGTAGTCTGGATGGAGCGACACGGCCCCTGGGGCATTTTCCTCCTCTCACTTCAACCTATATTGCCATTCGACGTAGCCGGGCTACTGGCCGGAGCCTCTAGACTACCTCTCTGGAAGTTTGTCTTGCCTTGCTGGGCCGGAAAATTTCCCAAGTATCTTGTGGTCTGCTTCCTCGGTGAGGCGTTTTTGCGTCTTCTTCCCCTGCCACCCCTATGACTTCAATGATAAAGACTGGGCTAGTTTTTTTTCCTCTGCCCTGGTGCTAACCTCTCCATCTAGTTTTGCTTTGTGCAGCATCTGGAGGACCTTTCCCATCTCCGGTCCGGCGGAGATGCCCAGTCTTTTCAACTCCTCCCCGTCGAGGGCAGTCTTCACATAACGCAGTTTTGTGAAGAATAGCTGGAGGTGGCGCCGTGCCATTGATGAATCTGAAGCTATGGCATTTGCCTGAATTGCCAGGGGCTCGTATTCCCGGAGCAGATAATAAATCTCGCTGGGTTTCAGAGAAGACTTGTCCAGGAGGGGAAGGCTGGTCTTGAGGCGGAGCGTATCGCGCATGGCCCTGGACAATTTTGCCGGTATGTTGAGGCGGGCCAGAAACTGCTCAATATCGCGTTGGCGTAATGAATAAATGAGAAGGCAGAAATAGAGCGAGGGCAATTGACTGGGCTTCTTCAGCCGCCGCGCCTTGTCGAATTTCTCAGCTATCCAGGCATCGCCCTTGAGGGAGGGGTTTATCCTGTGCAGCGCTCCCAGGTCGCCAAGCCGATTGACAGCCAGTTCCGGCCGTTTTTCCCTAAAAATCAATTCTAGCTCGTGCCTGATTCGGTCGCCGCTTATTGTATCCAGCATGGAGATATCTCGCTTAAGTAGCTGAGCGGTCTGTGCTTCGAACTCAAAGCCAAACCGCTGTTCATAACGGACGCCCCGTAAAATCCTGGTGGCATCGTCGGTGAAGCTTCCGGGATGCAGAATGCGGATGAGCCGCTGCTCCAGGTCGTTTCTACACTGATGGGGGTCAATTAATTCCCCATAATCGTTTGGTGCCAGGGATATGGCCATAGCATTGATAGAGAAATCTCTACGGATGAGGTCATCCATGAGGGTGCCCGGGGTCACCACAGGCAGCGCCCCCGGTCTGGCATAGGTTTCCTTTCGTGCTGTCGCCAAATCGAGGGTGAAATTCTCGTATCTGAGCTTGGCCGTGCTGAAGCGGTGATGGGCCAGCAGATTGGCCTGGCTGGTTTCGGCCACTTGTTGAGCCAATTTCACGGCATCACCCTCGACTACCAGGTCGAGGTCAAAGTTGGGGTAGCCTAAAAGAAGGTCTCGCACTGCACCGCCGACGAGATACACCTTTTGGCCCAGGTTAGCCGCCTGTCCGCTGATATCCTTGACCAGCTCCATGAGTTGCCGGGGGAGATATTGCTCTATTTGCCCCGCTAAATTCATTGCATCAGTATTATATCAGCACTTCTCTTACAGTCGTATAACGTAATTCCCATAAACCTGGTTAAAATATATAATTGTGGATAGCTGCGTAGGTCATTATAGTTCTCTCTCCCCTGGCGGGAGAGAGTCTGAGTGAGGGGAAAATTCCCCTTCTTAAGGTAACAGGGGCTAGGGGAGTTATGAAAGAGAATCTTTAAGCATGGAAGCTAAAAGCCAGGAAGGGCACAGGAGAAGACTGCGAGAAAGGTTCAATCAATCAGGATTGGCAGCGTTCCTCGACTACGAAATTGTGGAATTGCTGTTGACGCTGGGGACAGCTCGCAGGGATTGTAAGCCGCAAGCCAAAGAAGCCATAGAAAGGTTCAAGACCCTGAGAGGTGTTCTGGAAGCTCCTCCTGAGGAATTGCAGAAAATCAAAGGGATTACCGTCCACAATATCTTTGTCATCAAATTCATGCAGGAGATAGCCAGGGAGTTTCTCAAGGAACAAGTCCTCGATAAACCCTATTGTCGGTCCTCCCGGGAGGTCTTCGATTATCTGTACCATTCTATGCGCGATTTGAAAAAAGAAGTCTTTAAGGTCATGTTTCTTGATTCCCAGAATCGCGTTGTCGAGATTGAAGACCTGTTCGAAGGGACATTGAACGCCAGTGCCATTTATCCTCGCGAGATTATCCAGGGGGCCGTCAAACATAATGCTGCCGCCTTGATCTTCGTCCACAACCACCCGGCCGGGAATCCTCAACCCAGCGATAACGATAAACAAATAACCCAGGACCTAGTCTTCGCCGGAAATATTATGCAGATTAAGATTCTGGACCACATCATAATCGGCGAGAATCGCTACTTCAGCTTCGCCGATGCCGGCCTAATTGAGGAATATAACTCGGACTTCTTAAGCCTTAAAGAGGGGAAGAGAACTTAAGCCGGAGTGAAATTGAATTTATCCCTTAGCGCTTAAAAGCGACTGGAAGACTGAATATTCTTGGGACATAATACCTAAGCTGAGAAATAAAATTCCCTTCCTTCAAGGCTTGCCCCTTCGATACCGTCTATCACCTTAGTAACCGTAATCAGCTTGCCTGGCGTTTTACAGGTGATTCTACCGGAGATTTCTGTTCCCAGTATGACAAATTCAAAGGTATTCTTATCCGCCGTCATTTTGCCTTGCAGGTCGATCGCCTCTGTTCGACTACCTATGAGATATTTCACTTCATGCATACAGAAGCCTTCAAACTCTGTTCCTTCAGTACCAGTGACCCTGATAATATACTCTTTGTTTTCCCAGCTCCTGATATCCGGACAGAGGATAACACCGGCCACAAGGACGAGAAAAGCAATTATTAACAATCCTTTTTTCATATTCCTTTCCTTATTGTACTTCTTGTGTGACCTAGTGTCAAGAAAGGCAACCATGGTTACATTTGTTAAAACATTTTGTCTACGAAAAGATAGTATATCGGTTGAAGAATATAACTCGGACTTTTTGAGCCTCGAAGAGAGGAAAAGGACTTAGGCTACGCCGAGATCTGAGTATCTTAGTAGGCAATCTGGGAGTTTTAGCTTTCGTCCACGGCTAAAGGGGGGGCAGCCATTTTGGGGCTGGAGTTAGGGAATCCTGTCATTCCTTTATTCATAATGTTCAAGTTTCATTGTTAACCTAAGGTGGTCAACGCCCCGCACGGCCATTGTAATCTCTGCTTGGGGCACAACACCTTGCTCAGTTACCCAAAGTGTCATCTCCAGGTTCATATCAGGTTGTGTTCCATTTACCAGGAAACAATTCTCATAGGTGCCGTAGGGGACCACAACGTCCTCTTTTCCGATGGCAGTCATCTCCACGTTTAGCTCCGCTACACCACTCAAGGGGACGAAGTACGTGAATTGCGCTGAGTACCCAACATTAATATCCCCCCAGCGTTCTGGTGGTAGTAAGAACGTCATCTCTCTGGTTACGTCAACGAAAATGGCTGCATCTATTGCCGTAGGAAATGGCAGAGAAGAGTCCTCGTAGCTCCCTCCCGAAGACTTGGATTGAGGCCCAACCTCTCCATCAAAACTTCCCCCGACTTTTCCGATGGTGATATCTATGTTGAACTCTCCTTCGAATTGATAAGCCCTATTGCCGATTGATGCGAATTGTAGCTCCCCTACTCTAGATTCCTCGAAATAATAACCGTAGGTTGCAGAATGGACTTTGGGCTCGGGCTCCGGTTTAAGGAAGGTATAGGCGGCAACGGTGGCAATAATGGCCAGACCAACCAAGCCGATTATGACTATCGGATTCTTACTCTTCATTCTAGTTCCTCCCCTGAGTAACCCGCGTGGTATAATATAACAACTTCTTTAGTGTAAGAAGAATTCTGTGAATAGTCAAGAAGGATGAGAATGGCTGATTTCGGGCGGGGTATCAAAGCCGGTGTGGCTGTTGCAGCGGTCTACTTGATCGTCTCTGTAATACTTGAATTAACCCATTTCTCCGATCAGTTTTGGACCATTACGATGGGAGCCGGACTTGGAATGTCACTCGAGCTAATGGATCCCTCATTCGCGATTACCTTGATCCTTACCGATATAGTCCCCTATGTAGTTCGAGGAATCGTATTCGGGGTGGTTTTCGCCGCCCTGTATAATTTCCTGCCCGGCACCGCCAGCGTTAAGAAGGGAGTGGTGCTCTCGTCGTTCCTCTGGATAGTAGCTGTAGTTCAGGTTATTTACACAACCCCTGGATGGCCTTGGCATACCAATGGCTTTGGCTTCTCGGGTTCCGGGACTTATTACAGTGGAATGATCAGCCTGTCATCGGTTGGCCTGGCACTGGCTGGAATTATATCCGCTCTGGTCTTTGGCGCACTGACCGGCTTCCTGTGGAATAGGTTTCGGGGTAAAGGATTGACAGAAGAAAGAAAAGGTAGTGCGGTATTGCTGGTCAGCTCCATTCTGGGGGGAGTACTCTGGGCATTATCGGCCGTGGCGTTCCTTGTAGGTGTGGTTATTTTCGGGGCTCCTATAATAGAGGAGCCTTGGCCTTTCTGGTGGTATGGCATGCTTGCTGCGTCGGTTGTCTTTCTCGGACTCCCCGGCTGGGTTCTCGCCCTCGCCGCCTGGAGAAAGACGAGGAGGGGTGAAATCGGGTTTAAATTAGGCGTGGCTGGAGGGGTAATCATGGCACTGACCGGTGTTATGCTGCTACCCGGCGTTCTCGCCATTACTGGTGGGGTGTTCAGCGGGCGCAAACCCGCCACCGAGCCCAGCACCGCCCCAATTGCGCAATAGTGATAAGAGAAGTGGTCGAATTTATAGTAAGGTAATATAGATGGCTGACTTCGGACGGGGAATCAAAGCCGGCGTCGCTGCTGCAACAGTCTACTTG
>JAOUFZ010000060.1 GCA_029857995.1 Dehalococcoidia bacterium | reverse complement strand
GCAAAGGTACGCTTGTCGATTGATTGGACTTGACGAATTCCAGCTCCACCATAGCGATCAGACCCATCAGTAAGCCCAGATTGGCGTCCAATCTTATGACTATTCCATCGGTACCGACTTAAGACGAAGGTGGGTGTGCAAAATTAAGGGCGTTGAAGGAGATATCTTATTAGTTAGCACAGGAGGTTATAAAGCCATGAAAAGGATTGTCAATCACGCAAGAATAATGCTGCTTATGATCGGAGTGGTCGTGCTGGTAAGTTTGTTGGCTTGTGATTCAGAACCCACCCCACCTGCCGGCAGTATTCAAGTTGAACGGGTATTTCCCGACCTGTCTTTTCAGGAAATGACCAACCTGGTCCAGCCGGATGACACGAGCGGCCTGATATTCATTACCGGACAGAGAGGAGTCATCTATGCTTTTTCCGCTAACAATCCGCAGCAGGCGGATATATTTTTAGATATTACAGACCGGGTTAACAGGGGAGGTAACGAGGAAGGCTTGCTTGGCCTTGCCTTCGACCCCGATTACCAGGAAAACGGCTATTTTTATGTTTATTACTCAGCTGCCGATCCTCGGCGCTCGGTATTGTCTCGCTTCAGCCTTGACCAGGAGGATACGGATGTACCTGACCCACAAAGTGAAGTTATTATCATGGAAGTTGAGCAGCCCTTTGGCAACCATAACGGCGGGCAGCTCGCCTTCGGTCCGGACGGGTACCTTTATATTGGTTTAGGCGACGGTGGAAGTGCCGGTGACCCTCAAGGCAATGGACAAAACCTGGGCACACTCCTGGGCTCAATTCTACGGATTGACGTAAGTGGACTATCAGGACCCGGGGATTATGAAATACCCGCCGATAATCCGTTTGTGGATACTGCAGGTGCCCGGGCAGAGATATGGGCATTCGGCCTGCGAAACCCCTGGCGTTTTTCCTTTGATTCAGAAACCGGACTGTTATGGGTTGGTGATGTCGGGCAAGGCTCGTGGGAGGAAATAGATATCATTGCCAAAGGCGCTAATTATGGCTGGAACATAATGGAAGGTTTGCACTGCTATTCTCCAGCTAGTGGCTGTGACCAGTCTGGCCTAACTTTGCCCATAGCTGAGTATGACCACTCACAGGGGCGCTGCTCGATCACCGGGGGCTATGTGTATCGGGGAGACGAGATACCTTCTTTGCAGGGCTATTACTTATACGGTGATTATTGCTCCGGAGATATCTGGGCTCTAGCTTATGATGGCAGTGTCTTAACTGAGAACACGCTATTAACTAGGTCCGGACTGAGTATTACCTCCTTCGGTGAAGATCTGGCAGGTAAACTGTATATCCTCGAACGGGAAGGAGGTATCTACACCCTGATGCAAACGGAATAAACCTCCTTCAGATCAGAATCGGATTTCAGGTATGCCACGTGGGACATCAGAGCCAGCGGACAATGTAATTCCGCTGGCGGGACAGGGAAGACCACGGCGGAAATGAAGAGCACCGCTACCTTCTCACGTGCAGGCTGGAACATCGTTGAGGATGCGACCTATCTGTTCCTGAGCTGGCAGTGCGTTTCCTAACACGACTGGCGCTTAGATGGTCAGGCCAGAGCTACAATATACCTTAGCGTGGAATTGCACAATTGCGTATTTTGTTACCTAACCACACAAGCCATCGTTTTGTGACCTAGTAATCAGGTATGCGATGCTTTTAAGATCTGCTACCTTGTTCCAGTTCCAGGTTCCAACTTCTACGGCTCTATGCTTCTACTCGGAACTGTAGCTAAAAGAAAGCTAGCACTTGAAACTTAGAATCACCGTAGAAGTTACTGAGGTAGAAGGAGGCAGAAGTAGGTATAGAGGTAGAAATAGAACTGAGATAACCCTGGGATAACCCTGGGACAACCCCGAAACCAACCTTGAAATTCACCCCGAAACTACGCCGAAACGTTTCAGGGTAGTTCTTTAGAACTACGAATAAATATCAATAATGCGGGAGAAAAGCGAAACCGGGGAGTAAATAGTAAATTTTGAAGACACAATTTGGCTTTTGGTGACCTCGCCTTCAACGTTTCCCACTCTGCCATGACCTCTTGCCTCTCTAGGTCTGCAAACATCTTCTCAAAAGAGGCTTCCAGTGCGGCCCTTTCTTGATAAAACTGTTGAATATACTGCTAAACTTCATGCCCAAGAGTGAAAATCGCTGTTGGGTCGATATACACGCTCCAGGCCCTGACAAATTCCTTGCCTGCATCAGTCCCAAGATAACTCACCATCGCATCTAAATCAGATACTTCAATCTTGGCAACATAAAGGTAGGGAGGTTGTGTAGGCAATGTCCCCTCTGGTTCAGAAACAGCGGGGCCAAGAACCTTGTCGACCTTCCAGGTTTTAAACTCTGTGCACCAAGGTGCCCCCCTGATCCCTGGGATTTTCGTTTTGGTCAGATAGTTGTCGTATTCTTCAGGTTTTTGGTCCTTTTTCAGATTGTATACAGCAAAAATAGTTGGCATATTGGCGCCTCCTTATTAATTGATTCTGCCTGATTAGTTGTTTATATAGGGCCGCACCCCTTCTAACTTCGGCATATACAAACTCTACAAAAAAAGACGTAGGAATGCAAAAAACAGGGCGAGAGGTCAAAGCCGCAAAAGAAGGTTAGAAGCTCGCTAGTTAGTTACACACTGTGACGGAATGTTGAGGCAGGACACGGTACCAAAAGGGCTCTTGATTTGGTGCTGAGTTTGGCACTTTTACAGGCCGGATTCTTTTCTCAGTATTTCAGCCTTATCTGTACTATTTCAGCAGTTGTTTCTCTGTTACAAGGTGCTCTTCTTGACTTTTCTTAAGACTAACCATGGAATGGCTAGCGCAACGCCTATTGAAATGAGCAATACTGCTGGGAGGATAACCCTCTCTTTCGGTGCGAGCGCTGCTAAATCCTTTATGTTCGTTCTTACTGTAACATTACCAGAGGATGGATTGGCAACTATGACCGAGACGGTAAGGACATCTGCTGGAAAGAACTCGTGGGATAATGCGCTGCTCGGAGGTGACTGCCACAGGACAATCTCAGGGTGTGTCCGCAGACCCTTGTCTAAAACGGATATGTTCCACACGATATCCATGATATCCTCGATTTGAGGATCATCTAAATCGGGGTATGCCTCCCTAACAAAAACCAGCGGCACCGTAAAGATTTTAATCCACATATCATCTAAATCAGGATATGCCTCCCTAACCTGTGTCCTCCAGTTCTCGAGTTCAAGTGGGCTTAACCCCAGGAGATAAACATGCACATTATCGGTAGATTCCACCGAGATTTGAAATCCAGTTTGAGACCTGTAAACCCCTGAGTGCGCAATCTTATATTCCTCAGCAGGCATAGATCCTGAACTTGAAGATTGAGATGGACTGCCGGTGGGAGGGACCGAGACGAGGACGAGAGCTAGACCGACCATCAGAATTACGGTGCCCGTTCTTCCCAGAAGGGTTATCCACCTCATATTCTCAACCTCCTCTTGAAATAAACATAACCAATTATGAAAACCACAGCGACCAGTAAGTAGCCGGCTAACAGGTAAAGAAGGACCTCAGAAAAGCTTGGGGCCCAAATTTCAGAGGAAAACCCTTGTGTGCCTACGTAATATTCTTGGAGCGCTAAGTTAGGGGTGATTACAGCGTAGATTTTTAGGCTCCAATCGGAGCCTGTTGCGTAAGCAATGGAGTTCGCTAACGAATCGAATATCACAAACAACATAAAGCAAAGAACCAGCCCAGTAATCAGGGCTAGCACTCCTCGTTTCAACCGCAAAGCCAGAAGGAGCAGGAGACCAGCTGTTAGAAGCACCGGACTGAGCTGAGCGGCATAGGTTAGGAAAACCGTGCCGGGGTTGGCCAGGATGATGTCTGGGAAGAATAGGAAAAGACCGAAGATTGAGATTCCCAAGAATAAAAGCAACGGGATGACTAAAGCTGAGAGAAGTTTCGCCGTCAGAATGTATCCCCTCTTCAAAGGGTATGAGAACAGAGTCTGGATTATGCCTTTCTCTACATCGCTTCCTAAACCATAGGCTATATTCTTCAGAATCGGAATACCAACCAAGATTATAAGCGGCCACGTGGATGAAGAGAGGAGGTTGTGTGTGAAGGCTTCTACAGTAGTGAAATCGGAAGTGAAATCGGATACTGCCGCAAGACCAGCAAGGAAAAAAGTACATAGAGCGCAAAGGAAAACAAGAAACTCAAGAATCGGGAACTCATAATCTTCGTTGAGGACGCAGGTAAAGACTTCTAAGAACGGTCTGCCTTTTCCCATCTACGACCTCCTCCTTGTCCGTACTTAACGGCTACTCTGAAAAGCTCTTCAAGGGAAGCTGTTCCGGTCTCTATTCCCACAATTTTGGCCTTCGCTTCCTTAGCAAGTCTGGGAACGTCTTCGTAAAGCCTTTCATCATCGCCGGCAAGCACTCCTACGGAGACTCCCCTGCTGTCCACTTCCACCCTGCTGACATATTCCAGTTTTCTTATCAACCCCCCAAGGGCCTCAGGATTATCAGTAGATATCCTTGTAGTTCTTGCTCCAAGCCTCTCTGAAAGTTCTGTCAAACCTCCAGAAGCCCAAACTTTTCCCTGGTTGATTATCGCCACGGAGTCACAAACCTTATTCAGCTCGGGAACTATGTCCGAGGAGATGAGGAAAGTTACGTTTTCATCGTGGTGGAGCTTCAGGATTAAATCTAGCAAGTCACTCCTAGACTCGGGGTCAAGGTTTGATGTAGGTTCATCAGCAATGATGAGACCTGGCTGGTTGACACAGGCATGGGCTATAGCGAATTTTTGGAGCATCGCAGCCGACAACGTCTTTATGGTTCTGTCATAGGCATCCTCAAGTTTTGTTAAAGCTAAAACTTCGCGGGCTCGGGACTCAGGTTTGCCAAAGATTCTACACACTCTCTGCAGGTAGTCAAGTACCTTATGATGGGATGGAAAGTAGGCTCTTTCGTGGATTATTCCTATTCTTGATTTGACGTCCGGGTTGTCCCATGGCTCCTCGTTAAAAACCCTCACACACCCCCTATCCGGCTTCAGCACGCCTACAATTATCTTCATTGTGGTGCTTTTTCCCGCACCGTCGGGACCTATAAGCCCCATAATGTCACCTTCCTCCACCCTCAGAGAGAGCCCATCCACAGCAACCAGCTTGCCGTAACTTTTAGCTAAATCATCCACCTGTATCAAACTCATGCGACCCGCCTCGCCAAACACAAAAACACAAAGTCCGCCTGCGAACAGTTAAGATAGGGGTCTGCTATAACAGATTTGCGCACACCGTTCCACCCCTTGATTATTCAGGTGCCCACTAAGGTTACTTCTTGATTATAGCACAATGCGATGCACGATATGACGAAATGCGTGATGTATTGGATTACGTTGAACAAAACTGACTATTGTGCAGTTTACCGAATTGCACAGAAACTCAAATTGTCACATCAGTTAACTGGGTGCGTATTTTAAACCTTTGTGGCAATTTCTTTAGCCCAAGTCTTGATACTGTCCCAATCGCGGGTATCATAAAGTCCTGGCTTTATTTCTTTAAATCCGGCTTCTTCTATTCTTGGCTTGAAACTCGCTAAGGTTTTCCTGAACAAAAAGAACATTTGATTAAAGTCCCAAACTCCTCCAAATATGACCATAGAGATGGGATGGAGATTATACTTTACAGCTTTATCTTCGAGATATTGTTTCCTCGCCTTTTCAATTTCCTCTGTCTTCTTTTCGTACTCAATTAACGCCTGAGCGCCGGAGGACACGAAAATAGCCACTTTCTTACTCGACAGCTCTTTCTCGAACTTTCTCAAGAAATTCTCAGCGGCGCCAGTCCACTTTGCCATTTGCATTCCACTGCCCACGATGACTAGGTCATATCCTGAAATATCTTTGACCTTTTCCTTTCTGGCGTTTACTACTCTAACATCTAATCCTTCGCTTCGAAGGACTTTCGCAATTTCTTCTGAAGTGCCTTCAGTAGCCCCATAACGAGTTCCATACACAATAAGAACTTTTTTAGACATTTTTATCTCCTTTTTATTACACTTCAACAATTTAAAGTTTCAAGAATTTCATCATCAGACCGAAGTCTTTGTCTTGGTAATCGCAAAGAAAGGTCATGTTTCTTCCTCATTTGTGAGTCTAGATCTATTTCATCTCCAGTAAAGTTTAATGTAATTATAGCACCGCTTGATACTCATTCTGATGGGAAGATGGAATGCAGGGTGGTACCATCTAGAACAAAGAGCGGACAATCCAGTGAGTTGCTAAAGGTAACAAATTAGCGTTTTGTTCAATTTAGACAATTTAAATATAATGTGGACACGATGTCTATGAAACAAACAATAAGGGAAGGCCGAATATTCTTTACGTAGCATAGGGTATTGGTCATGAATAAGTCTAAATTCAATCTAAAAAACAAAGCTTTGATTGCTCCCTGCGGTTTGTATTGTGGAGAATGTAGCGCTTTTCAAGATGGAAGATGCGGAGGATGTATTTCAAGAAAGGGTCTTTGTTTGAAATATACTAAAATCTGCGGAATCTATAGCTGTTGTGTAGATAAAAGGAGTCTGAGGGTCTGTAATGAATGTAAAGAATTTCCTTGTGGAAAGTTTCCAGCATTCTTTGATACTCCAGCGTGGTATAAAGAGGTAGTGGAAAACCTGCGACGAATAGAAAAGGTTGGTGTGGAGAAATTCTTAGGAGAGCAAGTAAAAAGGGTAAATCAGCTAATAAGGTGTGCTGAAAAGCATGCTGTAGTTCACTGTAGCTTGTGTAAAGAGTGTCCATGTGGAATATTAAAAAGGCCACCTCTTACTCCAGCATAAAGTTGAGAGTATGGATTATGAACTTGTCTGTATAGCTAGAAGCGGGTGCATCAAAAATGTTTAAGGGGAAAACAAATCAAGGGTGGTTCAAGGCAGAAGAAGATCGAGTTAGTAATGAAGAACATAAAGGGACATGCAGCAAAGTAGAGGTCTGAGGTCGGCAATGGCCCTGCCCAATAGAAACTTTATGGGTTGTTTCACGCTCCTGTAACAATCGTCCAGAATGTGCAATCAAGGCTATTTCTAAGGACAGAGTTTCGCAGCAAGGTTCGCCTCGTGTTGCCTGAGCCACTTCTTATACTCTCGCCATCTGTGACAGTGTTGAACTACCAGTTCCCAGAATCTCTTTGAATGATTCATCTCTTTCAGATGGGCAAGTTCATGGATAACAACATAGTCGATCACAGGCTCTGGCGCCATTATTAATTTCCAGTTAAAGCTAAGATTTTTCTTATGAGAGCAGCTGCCCCAGCGAGTCTTTTGACCTCGTATGACAATTCGTTTGCAGTGAATGCCCATCTGCGAACTCAGTCTATCTGCTCTCTCGTTTATCAGCCTAGCAGCCTCCGCCCGATACCACTGTTCCAAAGCCAACTCCAAGATACCCTTTTTAAATAATCCGTGACTCACTGCCAGTGTATCTCCCTCTAGCGTTACACTATCAACTTCACTGTGGTTTTCCCGCTTGACCAGCTTCAAGTCTCGGCCAAGATAGGGGATAGTATCGCCACTCCCGAGTTCCTCCTCGGCATAAGGCGATTGGAAATTGCTACATCTTGCCAGGCTACTTGAGATCCATCGTTCCTTCGATTCTAGAAGTCCAGGGAGTTGCTCAATCTTGTAAGAGTGAGGAACAACTACCGTAAGCCCCGTTTGTCGGCTCACCTCGAGCCGAACATGCCTTGCCCTAAGGCTTCGCTTGACTGTATATGTGATAGTTTGCCCATTAATACTGGTTTCACGTTTCTCTACCATAGTTGGTTGATACCAAGTTTCTCGTGCCATGTCTATAGTCTAGAGGTTCAACATATTGTCTGTCTAGAACATAGGGCAGAAGGAAGAGAACGACGGCTTAAAGTCACAAAAGCCTGTCTTGTTACCTGACTACACAAACCGGGAATATTGTATTGTGACCACGCCAGGCTAAACACGCACGCTGAACGGCAAAACTTCTATGTTATTGTGTCCCCACAATCCCTAGTTACAAAATGTACCCTAGCGGTGAAGCTACAGCTAAATACAAAAAGGCGGGTGATTTTCCAGCCCCGTTAGCTTTGAGCCGGTATAAAAACATGGTGGTGAGTCAATTTGAAAAATGGTAAAACAAAAAGGCTGAGGTAGTGGGTCAATTTGAAATTCTTAAAAGGATGGGTGCGTGGCTGGTTTAGTGCCTTCCTCCGCCTTCCGACGGGGTGCCTTCCTTTCCCACGCACCCATAATCATTATGCCCTCAGCATGCGGAAGAAGCTGTGAATTGCTCATTAGTGAAGCTTGAGGATAGCTTGAACTTTCATCGGACGGTTGAGCAACTCTTGAGAGGGGAGTTAGCTCTCATCACAAGCATAACAAGACGTCACTTTGAATAATGGACGTAACAAGCCCGGTAACCGTTACTCAGCAAAAACACCTTCTACTATATTTGCTCACCTGGCAAGTTTGTCTCCTTACTTCCATTCTCAGTTGTTAATAGGAAATCAGGGCCCTCTGACTTGGGACATAGAGCTTTGTTGACTTGGGTTATCTTCAAAAAGTGAGGTTTGCGGAGTCTGCGTGGCAATATTATGACTCTAGAATGCTCTAACGAGTAGAGGGCTTATCACGTTTATTAGATCCTGGATATTAAATGGCTTTGTCACGTATCCCGCAGCTCCCATCTCTGTAGCAAACTTCTTGTTGAGTTCATGTCCGACAGCAGTAAGTATAACCACCGGGATTCCCTTGGTTGACTGATCAGCTTTGATTTCTGAGCAAGCGGCATAACCATCCATCTTTGGCATTATAAGGTCCATAAGGATGAGGTCTGGCTGCTGTGCTTTGGCGATTTTCACTGCTTCTTCACCGTTGGTTGCTTCGAGGACGATATAGTCTTTATCCAGCATCTTTTCAACCAATAATCTCACAGTTCCTTCGTCATCAG
>JAOUFZ010000059.1 GCA_029857995.1 Dehalococcoidia bacterium | reverse complement strand
TGGGGCTGGGGACAATGGCTGGTAGCGTACCTTGGAGCAAAGTAAGGACCATTGATTGGATACTCTGGGATGGACTGTAATCTATGCTGTCTCAATAACAATACTTCCCCGATCATCGCATTCATTAGCAAAAATAAAATTGACGTCTGCCTGTTCCTGCTGGAATATTAAGATAAGGAGGTTTTGATATGAGATATATTGATCCGCATCTCCATACTATCCTGCTGGATGACGGCGTAATGATGAAAATTGCCCTGACCGGTATGGAGGCTTGTGTCACACCTATGCTGCATTCCATGAATGGGATTTTCGAAGCTGATGCTGTCCTTACCCTCTGGGAGAGGTTTTTAGGCTTTGAGCTGAAACGGGGCGGCGCCATAGGATATGAAGCTTTTGTCTCCCTTGGTGTGCCTTTTTATGGACTAACCGAAAAAGGCGCCGAGGAGTGTTTAAAACGGCTTCCGGATTATCTCAATAATGACAGAGTGGTAGCCATGGGAGAAATCGGTCTGGATGTGGGTACGACGTTTGAAAAAAGGTTATTCCGCACGCAGCTTCAAATCGCCAAGTCACATAACCTGCCTATAATTTGTCATACGCCTATCCGGCTAGCGCCCCAGGGACCTGAAATCATCAAAAAGGTCGTTAATATCATCAAGGAAGAAGAATTTCCCATGGACAGAGTGATATTAGACCACGCGGGTGAGAACACCTTTGATTTCAGAATGGCTTCTGGAGCGAAGGTAGGTCTGAGCGTTTGCGTCGACAAAATGCCACCGGAATCTGCGGCTAACCTAATTTTGAACAACCGGGATAAGCTGGACAAACTCATCATCAATAGTGAAGTAGCTTCAGGCGACGGCTACTTCACTGTCCCGATGGTGGCCCTGGCTTTAGGAAGAGCCAAATTACCGTATAAGGATATACATAAGGTAATCTATGAAAACCCAAAAGCCTTTTTTAACCTGCCCTTGGATTAGAAATAAGTAGAGTTTAGGGCCTTGACTACAAGTGGTAAGCCCACAAATATTGCCAGAGTGATGCCGACATTTAAACTGTCTGATATCCATAGGCCAGCCATCCTCCATCGACCGGCAAGGTTATTCCGGTTATAAAGCTGGCATCATCAGATGCCAGGAAAAGGATGGCTTTGGCCACATCTTCAGGTTCTGCCGGGCGTCCCATAGGACATCGCTTTTGAATCTCTGCTAGACTGACCACTCCCTTCTCAATCGCTTTTTCAAGACGGCGAGTCCTGGTCCAACAGGGTGCCACGCAGTTTACGTTTATCTTGTATTTCGCCCACTCCACAGCTAAAGAGCGAGTCATATTTATCATGGCTGCCTTAGACGGACCGTAAGCATTGACATAGGGAACGCCGGCTATCCCTGTTATTGAAGTGACATTGACAATCTTCCCTCCACCGTGAGTCCTCATCCAGTGTCCCACTCTCTGACAGCAAAGAAAGGCAGCCGCCACGTTTATCTCAAATACCTTGTTCCAGGCTTCCATGTCTCTTATTTCGAATGTGGGTACATTAAGCGCACCTACACCCGCATTATTGACCAGTATATCTATACCACCAAAAGCATTGATTGCTCTGTCTACCATAGCGTGTATTTCCTCGGGTTTTGAAATGTCCGCAGCTATGACAACAGCCCTTCTACCTGTTTTTCTTATAGCCTCAGCCGTCTCTTCAGCTTCTGGTAACTCAAGATTGGCGGCAACTACATCGGCACCTTCTTCTGCAAAGATTAAGGCTGTAGCTTGACCGATACCCGTGCCTGCCCCGGTGATTAATGCTACCTTACCTTTTAATCTCAACTTTTCCTCCTTCGCTGTAATCTGTTAATTTTGGCTCTACAAATACCAGACCATTAGTAGGAAGCCTTCTTCCCGTTAGACTTGGGCCAGAGTCATCTTTACTGGTGGCTCTATTATACATGCTGAAACTCCTATTCTTAGGTCTTTTCGAAAATATTGAACTTTCAATATGTGCATGGAAGGCCAAACACCCCGATGTTTTTCCCTGGTAATAATCTATCTTCTCTTTGCCCTCAGTGCTATAATTTTTGAAAACAGCCAGTACTTCTAAAAGGAGGTATTCATGGAACCCTTGTGGATAGCCATTTCAATCATTGCCATGGTTGTTATTGTGGTGCTTTTGCTTATCTCAAGGCGAAAGGGGAAGCAACTCCTTAACCCGTCTAACCTTCTTATACTTGGCATTTCCTGTGTGGTTCTGGGGATTATTTTCGGTGATGAGCGTCTGATAGGTTACTCTTTCATAGGTGTCGGAGTTGTTCTTTCAGTAATTGATGCTATCAGAAACAGAGAACAATAATTTGAGGTAGGCTTTCTGGTAACTTGTGGAAATAAAGGTTCAACTAAAGTAAACCAGACCTTGGGGGACAGTTCCCGAACTTTTATTCGAGAAGAAACAAGTCATACCGGCTTTACAGCAGCTTCTTATCTCCCATTCAGAACCCGTGGCATAAAACGCTAAGCTTCTCTCTGTAAAGACACCATAAGGTCTCTCTCAGAGCGCATGGCAAGAAGTACGGTTCTTGCTACACGACGCATCTCCTCATACAGATTCTTCTCTTCCTGGCTGGCAGTCCCAGCGCCAAACCAACCGTGGGGATTGCGGAGCTTGTTCCAAGCGTAAGCGAGGAATCTCCTTGAGAGATTGCTTCGTCGCTTCGCTCCTCGCAATCACACAGGGAAAAGAGCCTCACAATGACAGGTAGAATCGAGCAGAGACTTATGCGGTTGACTATGTCTGCACGATAGAAGGCAGGATGAGCAAGTTCACTGCGGGGAGAAAGATAAATCCGGTTCCTCACGATGGCTCCCCGGGCGACTGGGGTAGTGGTCTTATTGACTACCGTGACAACTGCCTGCTCTCAGCTTCCTGCCAGTTGTCGGCCTGGCTGTTCAGTTCAGCCAGGAACTGGGCGATTTCCTCGCGCTTGAATCTGCGGTCGCCCCGCGGGGTAATGCGATATGCTCGTATTCTTCCGTTGTTACTCCAGCGCCTCAGGGTGTTAGGATGAATGTGAAAGAGCCGGGCTACTTCCCTGACCGTCAGCATGTCCCTCATATGTTCACCATTTCCCATATCTTTTCCCATCTCCTCTTTAATTAACCTATCTTAAGGGTAACTTACTTCAGCTAACCGCGCAATCACCTAAAAGTACCGATTTGACTAGAAAATAGTCGTAGGAACAAAGTCCCGATTGGTAAGAAAAGTTAGTTTTAGTATATTGACATTGATGTTCGAATGAGCTAAAATCTTATGTTACTGAGTAAGCAAGAGGCAGTGAACCGCTACCCTAAAATGGTCACTCGGGTGGCGGGGAGCCAATAGTGAAACCGACCTTCTTCAGGTCGGTTTTTCTGCTTTACGAAGGGACGGGGTATAGGTTTACTGTAAACAGCAAATTAACCCTTGAAGGCTTTATGTGCTGCCGGTAGAGTGTGACCTGATTCGGGGTCGATGAGGGCATAAGGCAACAGAAAGACTAATTTAAGCGAAAGGAATAACAAAACAAAATAAGGAGGAAAGAAAATTGAAAAAAAGAATATTTGGCCTTATTCTAGCAGTGGTCATGTTACTAGCTCTGATGTCATTTCCTGTTCAGGCAGCTGAGCCGGAGGATATCGAGGACTCCATCGAAGCCGGCATTGGATGGCTGGCATCAGTTCAGAATGCGGATGGCTCGTGGGGTGATTATGACTACGTTGGCCATACCGGGCTAGCCCTTATCAAACTGGAGGACCGGGCTTTTGAGCTGGGATATGATTCTCCCTTTGACCCTGAGTATGCATACAGTGCAAACGTAACGGCCGGGCTCAACTACCTGTACAGCCAAGCGCATATAGTCCCCATTGGACTGCAGCCTGCTGGTGACCCTGACACAAACGGCAATGGAGAAGGTATATCTTTTTATGACGGTTTCTACGTTTCCTACAGCACGGGCATCGCCCTGATGGCTCTCGTCGGCACCAGAGACCCCAGCATAGTAGTTCCAGCGCTGGGAAGCCCCATTGATGGAATGGCACTTGGAGACGTAGTCCAAGACGCCGTGGACTTCCTCGCCTGGAGCCAGGGCGACAGCTTCTCGTCGGAAGGTGGCTGGGGTTACGGTGGCTATGAAGACGAAGGATGGGCTGACAACTCAAACTCTGGCTATGCTGTGCTTGGCCTGGACTTCGCCGAGTCGGCAGCCTACGGGTTCAACGCAAATATACCCGCCTTTGTCAAGGATGAACTAAACATCTGGATAGACTATATTCAAAACGATGTTGACGGCGATTCCGATGATGGTGGCTCGGGTTATGATTGGCCCGGGAACTGGGTAAACATCCTCAAGACCGGCAACCTTATCTACCAGATGGCTTTCTATGGTGATTCGCCGGCTATCCAGAGGGTAATTGACGCCGTTAACTACATAGAGCGGCACTGGAACGACAATAATTCGGACCCCGGGTTCCGTCCCGCCCACTACCAGTCAATGTTCTGTGTAATGAAGGGCTTGACGAGGATGGGTATTGATGAAATCACCGTCGATGCTAGTCCTGTTGACTGGTTTGACGAATTCTCCACCATAATAGTTGAGAGCCAGAATCTGGACGGGTACTGGCCCTTTGACTACTGGGGGGATGAAATGCTTTCCACGGCGTGGGCCCTCCTGACCCTGGAAAAGGTAGCACCGCCCGCCGAAATCGAGGTCTCAGTAGATATCAAGCCCATGTCCTGGCCAAACCCACTCAATGTCAACGAGAAGGGTGTGCTGCCTGTAGCGATCTTGGGCACCGAGGACTTCGATGTCACTCAGATTGACCCGGCAACCATACTTCTTGAAGGCGTTGCGCCGTTGCGATGGGCACTTGAGGATGTGGGAACAGCTGGTGACCCCCTGGCTGGGCCCGACGGGTTTACTGACCTGAGCCTGAAGTTTGACGCTCAAGCAATAGTGGCTATGCTGGGTCCCGTTAACGACGGGGATGTTGTGGTACTGCACCTGACAGGTAACCTGAAAGCGGAATTTGATGGCACGCCCATCGAGGGCGAAGACGTGGTGCGCATTATCAAGAAGAAGTAGGCTGAACCGCGGACCCTAACGGAAATGTTGCGAGGGGATGGGATTATTTCCATCCCCTCGCTGGTTATTAAAGAACTGTTCCATCAGGCAACTACTATCACGACTTTCCATCCGGCAGAACAATAGCTTTCGCAACACTCACCTGACCTGAACCAAGCCTATTCCAACTTACAACTCATGAAGACCTGCAATCCTTCTCATTTCGGGAGACTTTTTTGTTTTTTCATCTCCTTCCCCAACCCCCAGGAGAGGGTGATAAACGTGCTAGTTCTTGAAATTTAACCTTATGTTCTTTTGTTAAATTTGTAAATACAATTGTATTTACATAGAATGTAGACCTTGGTGCGTGGATTTGCTAGAATCACCGGGAAAGGAGGCGAGCGGTCTCTGCCTTTTAGCTCTGTAATCTCATATGCCCTTGGTCGCTGGTTCAAATCCAGCCGCTGCCAGCTTTTACTTTGAGCGCCTAGGTCTGAGACCCTGGCATCGTGGGCAGAAGCAGGTGCCTCGGTTCTGCACCGGGACCCGCTCGATGACGCAGCCGCAAACGGGCAGGGTTCGCCTCCCCTATGAGCAACCTTGAAATCAAAATGGGCTATGCCGATTTCGCCTTCGTATTCTCCTCTCCAGACCCGCTGGCTGGATTGGAATTCCCCCTAATGTGGTCCGCCTCTCCGGGTTCTATGCCATCGTAATAATCCAGTTTCTTTGCACAACCGGCAGCACCACCTCCTGCGCATGCACAAGCACAGGCACAAGCACATGCTACACAAGCACAGGAAACGGCAACACAAGATGAACCGCCTCTAGTTGCTGCACCTCTCGTTGTAGCTACATCCATATTAGGTTTACGGTAAGGAAGACTGGTTAAAGCCCAGAATAATATCCAAGGGTTAATGAAGTTACCATTGTAGAAGTAGTTTCCATTAACATCAGATTCTAACTTCTTCTCATCCACAAACTCATCAAATCTAGCTTGTTCGATATCAGAGAACTTAGTATCTTTCTTATCTTTATCCCACTTCTCCTTTGCCTCTTTTAACCTATCATCTAAATTACCCTTCTCATCAAAGATATACTCTTCCGAAGTAGAAGGTCCTTCTCTTTTTCTACTTCGAACAAAGCCAACAATTAAAAGACCAACTATAAAAGTGGGTATCAATACCCACCACCAGTTAAAGCTCGGACCAGTAGGTTCTGCAGGTTGAAGAAAACTTCCGTCATAAGATTCCATTCTAACGTTGAACCTATCTCCTCTATCTAAACTGGTTTGCCAGGTGACGATATTGTCTATTACTTGAGCAGGCTGAGGTGCAAAATTATATGAGCTAACTGGCACTGGTGAGTCTAACGTAATAGTGAGGTTATCTGTAACGCAATTATCATACCATCCGGGGGTGAAATCTATCCTCCACTTTCCTTCGTTGGTTAACCTTTCTAAGAGGTTTCGCTGGATTATTGAAAAAGATATGGCAAATGTCTCACCAGAAGTATAATCTTTATCTAGTGTTAGGTAGACTCCCTGCCAACCCCCGCTACTATCATCTCTGGCAGATTCAACATTGCCTCCAGTACTTGTTATATCAAAATTGCTATTTGCAGTACCGACCGTTACCCAAGGTATATGACCCCCAGTGCATAGCCATTCCTGGTAGTATGTCATATTTACACTACCATCACTTGATGGAGTTAGTTCAACTGTGTAATTCAGTATTTCATAAGTACCAGTATCAGCACATATCGGAATAGGCAGCAAAGTTAAAGTAATAAGAAATACAGCAGTTATCAATAAGACTCTTCTCATTTCAATTCTCCGGTTGCTAAGGGACAGCTACCCCCGCAAGTCTCCAGTAAACTGCAGGACTTACATTCATCGCTAATGAAGTAGTGATTTCTAATCTTCCTCGCAAACTTATCCCCCCAGATCTTTTCCCAGCTATCCGTTTTGATATGCCCCATTTTGTGGTTGAAGAGTGACTGACACGGAATAACAGTCCCATCTGGTTCAATGGTCACATTATACTGAGCAGCTGAGCAGCTTTTTGTTCCTAAGCCTAAGTCCATAGGATTCAACTTCTTGTAGCAAGTGGGTGTATACCAGTTAAACTCTATCTTTAGCTCTTTAGCTTTTTCACAGGCATTTTGTAGGATGCCCTTTAACATTTCCTCATTTAGCCCATCCTCCTCAATTGCCTTGCACCCTAAGCCACTACATATTAGACCATTACAAGCTATACCTTTAACCCCCAGGGAGGCCAAAAATTCTATAGTAGAAGTAAAATGATCCGCATTACGCTTGGTAAGGGTAGTATTGGTATAGACATTTAAACCTTCTTTTACTGCTACCCGGATTCCATTTACAGTCTCTGCCCAAGAGTTGACCACACCAGTCATCTCATCGTGTATAGACTGGGAATTGGATTCAATACTAACTTGCACATAATCTAAGCTTGCCTCGTTTAAGCTTTTAGATAGCTTATGTAGTAAACGTCCATTGGTAACTAAGCCAGTCACGAACTCTTCAGCATGACTTACCAGTGGGACCAGGTCATCTCTTAATGTGGGCTCTCCACCGGTAAATACTACTTGAGGTACCCCGGCTTTCCAAAGCTTATCGAGTATTTGTGTCCAATCTGTAGTTTCTAATTCCTTAGTCTTATGCGAGCCCCCTGTATAGCAGAATGAACATTTATTATTGCATCTATAAGTTAGTGCCAGGTCTACTCTTGGTGGCGCGGTTAGTTTATTTACATCTATAACTTGCTGTCCGATTCCCAGGTCATAAACCGGACATTTATTCTCAGCTATCCCAAGGATTTGAGCATATAAAGTATCAAAGTCGCTGAGTATTCTCTCCTTGGTAACCGTGGGGTATTTCTCTTCTATCACTTTCGTAATCTTAGACCTAACCACCCCCTGGTCAAATTGTGGGGTAGAGCGCATAGCATCAATGTACGCTTCAACATAATCAGCTGCTGTGGCATTAAGTATTAATACTTTCTGGCTGTTTATCCAAAGAATGTTGTGGTTAGGGTCCCTTCTTAGATGTAACCTGAGTCCTGGTACTGTTATATGCTTAACTCCTTGTTCACTCATTTATACCCCTCTTTTTCATAACGCCAAACTATCTTATCAATTTATGAACTAAATCCTATTCCTGATTATACCACTTGCTAGCTTAGTGAAGCTTGAGGATAGCTTAGGGGTTCACTGGGGGATTGGCAAAGCTATTCATAGGGTGAAAGATACGCCTAGATGAACCAAGGGATTGGGAAGCCTCTAGTTGCTGGCGCAAATGCCGCCGCTGCCGGTTTCATACCAGAGGCCTGGAATCAAAGAGGCTGGCATCGGGGACAGAAGTAGCTGCCGCGGTTCTGCACCGGGACCCGCTCGATGACGCAGCCGCAAACGGGGCAGGGTTCGCCTCCCTTATGAGCAACCTTGAAATCGAAATGGGCTGTGCCAGCTCGCCCTCCGTCACGTGCTATCTGTTCCAAACGTTTATTGATATTCGGCATGAGTTTAAAGGTCATTGTACCCGACTTCCTGGGCTCTGGCGTGGCGTGTTTACTGATGTCTTCAGTAACGCCTTCACCTCGTACCAGTTATTCAGGATACGGTCCTTTTTCCCTGTCTGCATAGCAGAGTATTCTTGACTGGCATACATTAATTTGAGTAAAGTTCTTGAAAAACCGAGCAGGAAGGGAGTAATGATGAATTATCTACTACAGCCCAAAAAATATAAAAGCCTTATAGCCGACGAAAGATCTAGAGCCATCATGAACAAGACGATTGCCTTCTTCGAAAAGATGGGCAAGACCAGGATTCTCGATGATTACAACAAGAAGGTCTGGTACAGGGAGTTTGTCGAATTCATCGGCAAGGAGCAGATCTTTGCCAAGCTGCTTAC
>JAOUFZ010000220.1 GCA_029857995.1 Dehalococcoidia bacterium | reverse complement strand
TTCGCTTCAAATGCGACTCCAATTAAGGAGGGCTTCAGCTTCGTTGTTTTCGACGTAAATGCGTCGTAGCAGCTTTTCGTCCACTATGACGTTCTGTTAAGGCCTGTTCGGGCTCTGGCTTGGCTTGCTTAGTTTATATCGCTTCAATCGTGAAGGAAAGGATTCCTCACGTCTCGAAAGCCATTCTGGAGTCGCCCGATGTGTCAGGCTTCCGCCTTATTGCGAGTCCCGATAAGTCGGGACTCGCAATGACAACTGAACAATTGCCCAACCTTGAAAAGACATCGCATTGACGCTAGACAGCTGTTGTGATATTTTATGTGACATAATTCATTTGGGGGAGCATAGGTGAAATCAACCCCAAAAAGCCGCAAGACTTTCTGGGGACCCCGATAAAGGCTGACCTTGGTCTACCGGTGTTTCCACGAAAATCGTAGGATTTTCATAGGGTAAATTAAATGCGAAGCGACATGGTGAAGAAAGGAATCGAGCGAGCACCTCACCGGGCGCTGCTGCGAGCTGTCGGTTGCTCTTCAGATGACTGGGATAAGCCGTTTATTGGAGTAATCAATAGCTTTAGTGAGATTGTCCCCGGGCATATCCATCTGCAGACAATCGCCAAGGCAGCAAAGGAAGGGATCCGCAGTCGGGGTGGGGTGCCTTTTGAGGTCAATACCATAGCTGTTTGCGACGGTATCGCCATGAACCACCAGGGAATGAAGTACAGCTTACCCAGCCGAGAACTTATTGCCGACTCAGTGGAAATCGTGGCTCAGGCTCATGCTTTCGACGGTCTGGTATTCATCCCGAACTGCGATAAGGTCATTCCGGGGATGTTGATGGCGGCGGTCAGGCTTAATTTACCCTCTGTCTTTGTGAGTGGTGGTCCTATGCTGGCCGGGAAACTTGTCTGGAGAAACGCTGCCAGGTCCGTTGACCTTATTAATGTCTTTCAAGCTGTAGGGGAAGTGGCTAAAGGCAAGATGACCAGGGCTGAATTGCAGGAGCTAGAGATGGTCGCCTGTCCTGGTTGTGGGAGCTGTGCCGGGATGTTCACTGCTAATACCATGAATTGTCTGTGCGAAGCTTTGGGGATGGCTTTGCCGGGTAATGGGACGATACCCGCGGTGGAAGCACGGCGTCAGCAACTAGCCTATAAAGCCGGGCAGCAAATCATGGAAGCGCTGGCCGAAGATATTCGACCTAAAGATGTTATCACCAGGGATTCTATTTCCAATGCCTTTGCCGTGGACATGGCCTTGGGTGGCAGCACAAATTCCGTGCTGCATCTTACCGCGGTAGCGCATGAGGCTGGGATAGATTTTCCCCTGTCTATGATAAACGAGATCAGCGACTCCGTTCCCCATATCTGCAAATTAAGCCCGGCCGGCGATTACCATATCGAAGACCTGGACTTAGCTGGTGGCATTCCTGCGATAATGCACGAGCTATCGGGATTGCTGAAGCTCGAGGCAAGCACCATCTTGGGCAAGCCGATAGGCGATGTAGCTAGGAAAGCCAGGGTCAAAAATAGAGAGATAATCCGCCCCTTGTCACGGCCGCATGCCCCTACTGGTGGTATTAGCATATTATTTGGCAATCTAGCGCCTGACGGCGCCGTGGTGAAAAGCGCTGCAGTAGCTCCTGAGATGCTGGTCCATCGGGGTCCAGCGAGAGTTTTCAATAGTGAGGAGGAAGCTACTGCGGCGATAATGAAAGGCAAATTTAGATCAGGCGAGGTAATCGTCATTCGCTATGAAGGCCCCAAGGGAGGGCCGGGAATGCGGGAGATGTTAGCAGCTACCTCCCTTCTCAGCGGTATGGGCATGGATAGAAAGGTGGCTCTTATTACAGATGGACGCTTTTCCGGAGGCACGCGAGGAGCGGCCATTGGTCATGTCTCTCCCGAGGCGGCAGAGAAAGGTCCGATAGCGGCTTTGCGGGATGGTGATATTATCAAAATAGATATACCTAAGCACAAATTGGAAGTGGAACTAAGTCAAAAGGAGCTAAAGCAACGGTTAGCTGCGTTGCCTGCCTTCAGGCCCAGAGTCAAGGCTGGCTATCTCAAGAGGTATAGTGATAAAGTAAGCTCGGCCAGCACTGGCGCGGTGTTTACCGAATAAGGATCAATTATGAAGAAAACTGGTGCTCAGATTCTCTGTGAGAGTCTTATTAAAGAAGGGGCAGAGGTTATTTTTGGC
>JAOUFZ010000058.1 GCA_029857995.1 Dehalococcoidia bacterium | reverse complement strand
GGATGGTAGTCTCTGGGCATATCCTTGAGCACCTCCGGGTCAACATTTATCCAGTGCACATATAGTTCATTTGTTTTCTGGTCAACATCCACGCTCAGTGTTCCCGGCGTGAGGGTGATGGAATTCGCCAGCAAGGTAAGCGACAGATCGTTCTTCAGGTTGGGATTTATCTTCACGATGGCCGGATTAATCCGCCCGGTGATCACGCGGTAGGCCACGTCAACGTTGGCCTTGGCCATGGCAAAGAAAAAAGGGAACAGGTAAGCGAGGAAGGTAAACCACCGCCTCGGGTTCAGCATGCGCAGGTCTTTGCCAATGAACCGGTTCCTGAGCAGGGCACCGGCTATCACAGCGAATATTGCCCCGATGATAAGCTCTTCTCTACTCCATAAAGCAACGGTGCCGCTACCGATGGTGAGAAGGAGATAAACCAGGTAGGCGACCACCGCCGTAACTATGAAGTTCATACTTTATCTTTCGAATAGCTTCTCTGATAAGGATCCCATTTTCAGGCTGGCTACCTTGCCGTGGTAGCTCCCTTTTTTCAGACCTCTACATTGAGGCATACTTATAGATTATCCCTCGGAGGTTGTCAAGACCCTATCTCTTCACCGCCACACGGATGCAGAATATCAGCTGCTTGTCACAGCATCGCTTAAGCTCGTCAAGATGATGATCTTTACCAGGTATGCAGAATTTCTATCGCCTTGTGGCATTGGCTCTAACTTGCTCCGATATCCAGGAGCACCATTTTTCTATGCCTTCGCTGGTCTTGCACGAAAGTTGGAAAACTTCGACTTTAGGGTTTAGCCCTGTGACGGAACGCCGAAAGGCAGCAATATCGAAATCAACATGGGGAAGAAGGTCCATCTTATTTATTATCACGGCATCGGCGTCAACATAGATCAGGGGATATTTGATGGGCTTATCATCCCCTTCAGGCAGGCTGGAAATCACCACTCGCTTGTGTTCTCCCAGGGTAAATTCAGCGGGGCAAATTAGATTGCCCACATTCTCAATTAAGATTAAATCTATGTTATCCAGTGGCATGTCCTTCAGAGCTGACTCAATCATAGCAGCCATTAATGAGCAACTTTCCGGCATATTTAGAGTATTTATTTGAACTACTGCTTTTGCCTCGCTCTGCACTTTCTCTGCATCTACCGTGGAAGCGACATCGCCTTCGATAACAGCTATATTCAGCTTACCCTTGAGCCTCGTCAGAGTTTGCAGAATAAGACTCGTCTTACCAGCACCTGGGGCTGACATAATGTTAATAACGAAAATCTTGTGCTTATCCAGCAGCTGCCGATTTCGGTTGGCTATGGTCTCATTAGCCTCCAAAACGTTCTGGATAACTTCTATCTTTTTCATTCTACTTCCAGGCTTTCGATGTAGAGCTCTCGTCCCTTGAATATTTCCACGCTCCGCTCCGCGCATTTAGGGCAAGTCCACATCGTATCTTGGGGTTGGAAAATCGTGGAACAATCCCGACAACGCAATTGAGTTGGCACCGATTCAAAGTGGAGTACTGCTCCTTGGGCGATGGTATCCTTGCTAAGAGAATCGAAATAAAACTGGATACAATCGGGGACAAATCCTGACAACTCGCCAACTACTAAGTTAATCTTGATGACCTTGTTAGCCTGTGCCTCACCAGCTTTAGTTAAAGCAATGTTGACTATGTTTTCAGTGACCCCGAGTTCATGCATTTGACGAACCGAAGTGAACGGTGTATTTTAGACTACTCCACCTCTTATTTCAAATTCAGCAAAAGGTTTTGGCTTAGATATCACGAGTGCATCGGAAGCGGTGGTACGATCGGCTTCACATAAATTTCTATTTCGATACCACTTTCCCCCATGATTTATGTGAATCCTTTATATCGTCTATTATGCTTCTGCAAGCACTGAAAGCTGACTCTCTATGGGACGCGGAAACTGCTACCAGTACAATATTCTCTGATATGCCTAAGAAACCCACTCGATGCATTACGGCTACATCCTCAACGTCAAGTCTATTGATTGCTCTCTCCTCTATCTCCCTTAATCTCTGAGCAGCCTGATTATTGCCTTCAAATTCCAGTCCTACTCCTTCAGGGAACTCGCGTACAGTGCCCAAATAAATTGATAATGCCCCTATCTTAGGGGCCTTCATTTTCTTGATTATCTCATCGACACAGAAGTCTTCTCTTCTTATCTCAATCATCTGGGCTCACCGATGTAATTGCGTGCTTAGTATTTATTCTCACAGGTCGGTCATTTGATGCTCTCTTTATTTGGGCTCTTAGTAGTTTCTCGTGACGGAGCTACATTTGGCAGCTGGAACAACTCGTAGCAGAGCATGAGCTACAAGAGGACGCCCCTCCAATCGGGGTAGATGGCCCTTCACCGCTTTTAGAAAAAGAGGCGAAAGAGGAGAATATTCGTTTAGCCTTATGACGACAGCGAGGGCAAGAGGCGCTTTCGTCTGCTTGGCTTTGGTGGCGAAGTAGTTCAAACTTAAAGCTGCACTCAGGACAACAATACTCATAGATGGGCATTTTTATTCCCTTTCTTTCTCAAAAGCTTTTAAGAATACGTTAGGGACCTGAGGGACCTGGGCATCGATCCATGTTTTGAGGCAAATCAAGGAGCAAAAATTATAATGCTCAACTGTCTCTGGACCCTTCCATAGTGAAACCATGAGCCAGCCATTGAGCACCTCGCAGGGTCGCTCTTTTCCACTACATTTCACTCTTTCACCACAAGAGTGGCAGATAAAATATTCCCGAGGCATTTAAGTCTCCAGCTTGATTCACTTTTGTCTCCTCCTTGAAATGCTGCCACAAATTAGACAGCCACCACCTCCTTAACTTCAGGTACTTTTTCCTTGAGCACCCGCTCAATCCCACCCTTCAAAGTCATAGTTGCCATAGGGCAGCCACCGCAGGCACCGGTCAACTTCAATTTCACCACTCCGTCCTTGACATCTATTAGCTGGACATCCCCTCCATCGGCTAACAACATCGGCCTGACTTGCGCCAGGGCCGCCTCTACTTTTTCTTTCATTTTTACCTCCTAACTTTGCCAAATGGTAGAGCCAAAGCCATCAAATGTCAAATTAATTTGAATTTGGGACACTGGTCTTGCATAAACGGGACTATCAAGGAAGTTGGTATGCCGCCAAAGATAATCTATAATACAGTCTTAGGAGTTTCCCGTATGATCTCTGTGGAAGAAGCCCTCGAGAAGGTTTTGAGCTATGTTGAGGTCCTCGAGCCCGAGCGGAAGCCTATTCTGGACTGCCTGGGACAGGTTCTGGCTGAGGATATCTATTCCACTATAGATATTCCCCCGCTGGATAATTCCGCCATGGATGGTTATGCCCTGCGGGCTGAAGATACTCGTGGGGCTAATGAATCATCACCGAGATGTTTAGTCGTGGTCGGAGAGGTTGCTGCCGGGTCTATGCCCACAGAAGAAGTCAAGCCGGGGACGGCTATCCGTATCATGACGGGAGCACCATTGCCCGAAGGCGCTGATTCCGTAGTGCGATTTGAAGATACCGATGAAGTTAACCGCAAATCATCTAGGGGAGATTTGTCGCATATCGGCATATTATGTCAGGCGAAGAAGGGATTGAATGTACGCTGCAGAGGCGAGGATATTGCCAGAGGAAATTTAGTTCTCAAAAGAGGCCAGGTGCTCCGCCCTCAAGAGATAGGAGTGCTGGCATCCCTGGGGCGCTCCACTGCGTTGGTTATCCGTCGGCCGATTGTGGCCATTCTAGCTACAGGGGATGAGCTCACTAGTGTTGACCAGCCGTTAGCTCCCGGTAAGATCTATAACAGCAATACCTATACCATTGCTGCTGCAGTCTCTCGCTATGGCGGAATTCCCAGAATCCTGGGCATAGGGCGCGATTCAGTTCAGTCTCTTACCGAGAAAATAGATGAGGGTTTGGACGCAGATATGCTTATCACCTCCGGGGGTGTGTCTAAGGGAGACTACGATATGGTTAAAGAGGTCCTGGCAGAGCACGGCGAGATTGGTTTCTGGACAGTCTGTATGAAGCCCGGGAAACCTATTGCCTTTGGGCTGATTAAGAAGGTGAAAGGAAGGAAAAAGAGGAAGGTGCCTCATTTGGGACTGCCAGGCAATCCCGTCAGCTCCATGATTACCTTCGAACAATTCGCCCGTCCTGCCATACTAAAAATGATGGGGAAGAAAATGCTGGCAAAACCGACTATCCGAGCGATTATCGAGGATGATATTGCCAATACTGACGGACGCCGCCTCTTCGCCAGGGTGATGGTGACCAGGCGCAGCGGTCAATATCATGCCTCCCTCACCGGTCCGCAGGGCTCGGGAATCCTCACATCCCTGGCTAAAGCCAATGGTTTGGCCGTTATCCACGAGAGCAGCAAAGGGGTAAAGGCCGGAGAGACGGTCGAGGTGCAGATGCTGGATTGGGGGGAGGAGCAAGGCGAGGCGAAAACTTCGCCGATTGTCTCCATCGTGGGCAAATCGCAATCCGGTAAAACACTGCTTGTGGAGCAACTTATTGCCGAGTTTAAAAAAAGGGGTTACAAAGTCGCTGCTGTAAAGCACGGCCACAGCGGGCTGCAAATAGACCAGCCCGGAAAAGATAGCTGGAAGTTTGCTCAGGCAGGCAGCGATGCCGTGTGTGTTAGCTCGCCTGATAAGCTCGCCTTCATTAAGAAGTCAGACCACGACCTTGGGATTGAGGAAATCCTGCCCGTCATTGGCTCTGAATTCGACTTAATCCTCGCCGAAGGATTCAAGAAAAGCAAAATTCCCAAAATAGAAGTGCATAGAAAAGGACTCGGAGATGACCTATTATGTTCCCCCGAGGGACTTTCGGCCATTGTCACCGATGCGTCACTGGATATTCTCTTAGCTGATAGCTGTAAGCTGCCAGCGTTCGGATGGGGTGATACAGTGGCAATAGCTGATTTCATAGAAAAGAATTTTGTTTTGAACAGATAAAGCAGTGCCTATTAATTGCAGAATTCCCCTCCTAGGATAAGAGGCGCAAAGGGAGCTACGAAGAGAGCTAGGTGAAAAAGATGTTTACCGTAGGAGTATTGACCGTCAGTGACAAGGGCTCGAGAGGGGAGCGCCAGGATAAAAGCGGAGAGGCGATTCGCGAGATCCTTTCCCGCATGGATGTGCGCATTGCAAATTACGGCATCGTTCCTGATGAGAAGGAACTTATTGTGGAGAAGCTGGTCAACTGGGCAGATGAAGACAATTTGGATGTGGTCATCACAACAGGTGGTACAGGACTCACCCCTAGAGATGTGACTCCAGAGGCGACTCTTACCGTGGTGGATAGAATTGTCCCCGGTTTTGCCGAGGCAATGAGGGCAGAGAGCCTCAAGAAGACCCCACATGCTATGCTGAGTCGAGCAGTAGTGGGCACTCGCGGCAAATGCTTAATTATCAACCTGCCAGGAAGTCCCAAGGCGGTCCGTGAGTGCCTTGAAGTGATACTGCCGGCGCTGCCCCATGCTGTCGAAACGCTTAAAGGTCAAGCCGGCGAGTGCGGCACATCCCAGGCCTAGACTCAAGATAGCCTGGAGGCTTCCAAGCAATCTGCTTGGTTGTCTCAGCGTCTAGTTATTTCTTGAACGCTACTCGGTACACTGTATATATGACAACCAAGTAGGCAATTGTCCTAATCGCAATTAGGAAAGCCTCTAAGGTGTCTTTGAGACCCAGAAGCGTTAACAAGTGGGACACCCCGAACAGCCCGAAGGCTATGGCAATGTACAGCGGCCACTTGTCTTTGGCCTTCCCATAACCCACGCAGCCCAGGACCACTATTATGACGCAGAGTATTAGATTCACCAGGGTTATTGCGTCCATGCTTTGTTCCCCCTTTCTGTATTTTCTCTTGAAACTGGTAGAATGCGATTTCTTAATCGTCTGCTGGGGGGTATATTAGGATATATGCCCATCGACCGTCAATAGTCACACGAAAAGCGAGAAAAGCTATATTGACGCGCTTCAGTTGTAAGACTCATTGAGTAGTCATGATTGCCTGAAAGGACACATGCTCACTTTCATGCGTATGCCCGGATACTATAGCCTATCCACTCCTGAGGCTTCGGATAACTTCCCCGATGCTAGGCCTCTTCCCATACATGAGCAGGTAAGTTCTGAAAATCCTAATGGTTAATAGCAAGGTTCCAATGATGGAGAGCACCAGCACCGCTATGCTGACGACCACTTGCCAGGCAGGTATCGCGCTTACGCCGACCCTCATTATCACTTCCACAGGAGATGAGAGAGGGAAAATAGTAAAAAAGACCCAGACTGGGTTGTCCGGGAAAAACATCAACAAAGACGTGAACCAAAGGGGTATAAGTGCAGGAAGTGTAAAGACCCCGATCAGCTGTTGCCCTTCGCGGGAATTGGAACTGATGGCGCCGATAGCGGCCGAAATCACGGCAAACAACAAATAGCCGAGGATGAAATATACTACTGCCAGAACGACGAAATTGGCTGGTAATCGAATCGTGCTGACGAACCCGCCGACGGACGAAGAAGCCAGGTTCAACAGGAGCGGAGCTGAGATTACCCAGACAGCCACCTGTACCAGCCCGGCGGCGCCCATACCTAAGACTTTGCCGGTCAGCAATTGGCGGGCGGAAACAGACGACAACAATATCTCTATAAGGCGATTCTCTTTCTCGTCAGCCAGCCCCTGGAGCAGATAGGTGGAGGAGAAAATGATGGAGAGAGCCAGTAGAACACCAAAAACAAAGGGAATGATCAGGTTCCCGTATCCGCCTTGCTCTGGAGCCACGTCACCAGTTTCGGTAAGTCTGGTGGTAACCAGATTCAAGGGTGCTTCAATCCTGGCTATAGTAGCTGCGGGGACCTTCCCTGCCAGCAAATTGCCTAACAGAAAATTATTAATCGCCGCGGTTATGGCAGGGGACGCCGCAAGCTGTTTTTCCAGGGTGTAACGGTTAATCCCCCCGGCAGAAATATAATCCGGCGGGATGACGAAATACTCCTTAATGTCGCCCTTGACCAGCGCTTCAGTCGCGCCACTCTGTGTGTCAAAGCGAACCAGCGTTATATTTCCCTGGCTGGTATATTGCTGGAATCCACCTAGCTCATCCACATATCCGATAGTCATCGCTTCCACCGTCGGCCTGGCGATTCCCGATACGAGATGGAAAACTCCTATCAACAGGAGGACTATCAGTGGCACGATAAGGGTCATGACGATAAACCCTCTCCTCGTTATCGTGTGCCGGAATTCATGCCTCAATATCAGAAGTGTCTTATTCATGGGCCTTGCTCACCACCCTCAGGAATATTTCGTTAAGTGGAGGAGTAGCCACTTCAAAGCGATTAATTACTGCTCTCTGGCTTACCAACCGTTCCAGGACTTGCTGGGGAGTTGTATTCCCATCAAGGACTAGCTCCACGTAGCCTTTGTGGGTGCGTTTTTCGGCAACTCCCGGCACTTCTCCCATTTCTCCCTCAAACTCCAGCAGGACCGAATTGCTTCTATACCTGGACTTAATTTCAACCAGATTCCCATAAAGGACCGAGCGCCCATGGTTTATCATCAATATGCGGTCGCATAGTTCCTCAATTTCATTCATCTGGTGCGTGCTCAGAATTAGGGCCTTGCCTTGATTCTTCAAGTCAAAGAGCATCCCTTTCAACAACTCCACGTTGACCGGGTCGAGCCCAGCAAAGGGTTCGTCCAGAACAACCAGTTCTGGATCGTGGATGACACTAACGATGAACTGGATGATCTGTCCCATGCCCCGGCTCAACTCTTCAATTTTCTTCCCTTTGTGGGGCAGCATACCCGTCTGACTGAGCAACTGGTTGGCTTTTTCTTCTGCTGAGTGCCTGTCCATGCCCTTTAGGGAGGCAAGATAGATGATGGAGTCGAGGACCCTCAGCTTCTTATACAGTCCTCTTTCCTCAGGCAGGTAGCCGAGCTTGTTTTTGGTAGATTCACTCAACTTTTCGCCAAGGATGGTCACGTCGCCCGAGTCCGGCTTGATAATGTCCATCATCATCCTGATGGTGGTAGTCTTGCCGGCGCCGTTGGGACCGATAAGACCAAATATCTCACCTTGGGCGACAGAGAAAGACAGGTCGTTGACCACGACCTTATCGGCAAAGGTCTTGACTATACGGCTGACTTCAACGGCAGGCATACTAGCAGTTCTTTCTGGTCTCGCATTGTATCACATTGCCGATAGTGCCAGTCACTTTATAACAAATCTTATTTTGGGCAATGACTCAAGCCACTGAGATTAGCTCGCTTGGTGGATGTGACGTGTATTGCAGTCTTGACAATTAGATTGGATATGCTTAACATAGCTTCGCTAGTAGACTTTCGAAATTCGGGGACGAGGTTTCGGTTTTGGAACAGCAGATTGGCTTTTGCACCAGCCCTGATGGCGCTCGAATTGCCTATGCAACTGTGGGTGAGGGACCTGCGCTTGTTATGCCTACAACATGGCTTAGCCACTTACAACTGAATTGGCAAGACCCGGTAGCACGCCGCTTCTTTGAACAATTGGCACTGCATCATACTTTAGTGCGCTACGATCAGCGCGGCGGCGGTCTATCCGACCGAAACCGGACTGACTTTACGATAGAGGCAGAACTTAAGGACCTGGAAACGGTTATCGACCATCTTAAATTCAAACGCCTGGCACTAATGGGCATTTCTGTAGGTGGTTCGATTTCTGTAGCCTATGTCGCCAGGCATCCCAAGCGTGTCAGCCACCTAATCCTCTATGGCTCCTTTGCCCGTGGTGAAACAATCGCCACAAAGGAACTCAAAACTGCGATGATTTCTTTGATCCGTGCTCACTGGGGGGTCGGTTCAAAGACTCTTGCTGACCTTTTTTTCCCTGGCGCTAGTCCTATTCTTGTTGAAGCATTCTCCAATTACCAGCGTGAGTGTGCCACCCCGGAGATGGCTGCCAGATTGCTTGATGTCGTATATAAAGCTGATGTGGTGCACCTTCTTCCCGGTCTCCGAGTTCCGACGCTGGTGCTACATCGCCGGCTGGAGAAGGTTATCCCCTTCGGATTGGGTAGAGAACTGGCAT
>JAOUFZ010000057.1 GCA_029857995.1 Dehalococcoidia bacterium | reverse complement strand
ACCTTTTTGGGTCGAGCCTATTTGGACGCCTGCTATCCTCCAACCATCATGCTCTTTCATTAGTGAGAATTTGAATGGCTGCTTTCTACGCCCCGTATAGATAATCGCACCGCCCACATACGCTTCGGTAGTATTTTCGTCCGAATGCCACTGCTGTACACTCATAGTGAAACGCTTATAGTCCCGAAATGCGTCGTAGCTTCTTTCGATCAGCTCAACTACATCCTCTTTGGTAGGAGAATAGTGAGAACAACAGGCATACGCTGCTTCGATATTCCTTGCCACACCAGCTTCCATGAATTCCACAATAATCTGTTTCAGCTGAGAACGCAACCGACGTATGTGCCTGATTACGAAGTATATGACAACAGCGACTACTGCTAGAATCACTCCTACTACTATCGGATTTGTTACTTCCATATGCATCTCCTCCGCCTTCTGTCATTGAAATAGTTCGACTATGACCCTTATCATTATATATTCACTTGCTTGCTTGTCAATACTTCCATTTCCCAGGATTCTTGCTGACGAACATTTCACCCCCTGCCTAGGCGGCGCGTCTTGATTCGGGTTATGTATCCCCTGCTAGCTCCTGTCTTGCCCTCGTGCCAGATTTGAACTCGCTTCTACTCAAGCTGATGAATATGATGGCGAGTATGCCAAGAATCCCAAAACCAACGAGTGCGCAGATAGATCCAGCAAGCGCCAGTCCCCAAATTCTTCTCTCTAAGGCACATACAGCACCAGCGATACAGGTTATGCTTACAACTCCTCCCACTATCAGAATTCCATTTACGTAATCACTGGCGGGTAATTCTTGCCCGGGGGATGCGCCCCAGATCCAGAAGAACTGGAAAACCCCTATAACAAGTACAGACAATACAACGAAGGTAATACAGATGATCGCTGCAATGATGCAGAGTATGCCCGCAGCTGTCGGCTTCCAGGTTCTTTCCATGTCTTGTTTTTCCTATGTTTCTCTACACAAGGATATAATTAAGAGCTCTCACTCTCAATACCCCAAAAACTGCAATGATTGCCAGGGCAGCAGTTCTGGGCTTCACTCAAATTCGCGCTTCCCCCTGACGATGAACATAGTAGCGAGTATCCCGGGAATCGCGA
Source organism: Dehalococcoidia bacterium (assembly GCA_029857995.1). Classification (GTDB taxonomy): domain Bacteria; phylum Chloroflexota; class Dehalococcoidia; order GIF9; family AB-539-J10; genus RBG-13-51-36. Next base: position 8,002 of record JAOUFZ010000057.1, on the reverse strand, counting down.
AAGGGAGCATCCAGGGCATTGTGGAGGGGATGAGTATACCGAGAAGACCCCAAGGACCAATAAGTGTGCAGATAGACCCGGCGAGCGCCAGTCCCCAAATTCTTCTTCTTAAGGCATATACACCACCAACGACAGCCATTACGATAGCGATTATCCCCAATATCCCCCATATGAGTAGGAATATGAGAGACTCGTTTAATAATCCTGGCAGTTCCGTTGGCGGCTGTCTCCCAGGGGTATCGGGCACGCCCCAGATGTACACGAAGAGCAACACGAGAACTACGATACCGAAGAACACACCACCTATTCCTCCAATAATACAGAGTATGCCTGCAGCTTTCGGCTTCCAAGTTCTTTCCATGTCTTGCTTTTCCTATATTTTTCTACACAAGGATATGGTTAAGAGCTCTCAAGATCATACCATCATGACCACTCTGGGGGAAGGTGAAGGTCTAGCTCGCCATATCTCCATAGCCTTATTCTGACACTCCAAATCCGCTGGCTGGGCTAGATATCGCTAGACCAATAGGGATTAGAATAAAGAAAAGATAAGCTGCAACAACTGTCCCCACATGTCATACTGCTGTGCCATCTGAGCTTCCTGCTGTATCTGAGAAAGAGCAGCTCGGTAGTGCTGATTCTCATATTCCAGTGTCTGAATCTCATTCTGTAGTTCCTGAATACTGTCCCTCAGTTGCTGACTTTGGTAAACTAGTTGACCTACGTTTGACCTCAGTTCAGACATTGTCTCAAAAGGCAGTTGGTATTCTGAGTAGTACCCATATCCCAACTGCTGTTTGGTACTGACATTTAAGTCTCCTGTCGCAGTATAGTACCAAACATTGAGACACAGGGAAGCGATAAGAAGAATTGTTGCTATGATTCCCCAGGCTTTCATAGTCACCTCCTTTTTTATTCGTCGGCTGGGCTACTTATCATCCCCAGTATACATCGTAATCGTAATTGTGGCGCTTGCCGAAGAATTGCTTGCTTGGGTTAGGTTGTTGGTTATCTCGTTGTCAGAAATGTTGCTGTCATTAAGCGAGGCGCTAGTATCAGACACCGCCGACGCAGATAACTTACCCAATATCACCACCAGGCAATCGAAACGATTAGTCTGTCGGTTTGTTCCATATGGCCATAAGACCACAGATTGCCAGTAATATCGTGGCTAGGATGATTCTGTCCGTGAGATGCGTTTCGGCCAGGTTGCGCAACGGCAGCAATAGAACAAGCGCTGCAATAATCAGGAGTACACCCACTGTCCACCGGATTGTCTCACTAGGTTCCTTCGTTCCAGTTTGCTTAGCAGGTTCCTTCATTTGCACTCCCTATTCTTGTGATACCCATACCATAATAAGCGACTGACCGGAGACCGTCAAGGTCCCTCTTCATCACATTATCATTATATGCCCCTTTCGCTTAAAATAGAATACCATAGCAATAAAAACGAAAAAGACTGATGATGGCAAGAGTCGCTCACGCAACGCTGAGTCCAAAATCCGAAATACTGATTATGTCACCATGTTCTTATCCCCATTTTGGTGCTGTACAAAGTAGCGTCTTATGACGCGTTTGGTCTACAATATGCTTGGAACGGCGTACAAGAAAGATTCTTGACAGTTCTTTGTGACGGTGATATAATAGCAGGGTTACAGGACTGGTAGGGAGATGAGTGCCGGGAGGGATTGTCTTGATTCTCGTCAGTTTCGTTCCTCCACATATGTAAATGTGATCGTACATCCTAATCCTTTGCTATCGCAAGCCAGTTTTTGTTTAAGAATCTCTTTGACTACTATCTTTGCTGATGCCCTTGGGCTCCACTTTTCACTTTCCTCCCGCTCGAAGGGAGACGGGAGAATATGAGGGTGACAAAGGCACCGGTCGGTCTTGGGCGATTGGGCTACCAAGGGGATGTCGTCGCGATCGGCGACAATTCATACTGGCAGAATCTATGTCCCCCTCCCGATCGGGGACAAGTCTCGACCGTACGGTCTTGTTACTGCCAGACTCCTTGCGCTCTTTCATGGCGAGGACTGAGATTCCTTGGTCACGTTTGGAACAACCCCCTGTGTACCCAGTAAGGCACACCTTAAATCGAATATGAGGCGCAATTAGTATATGTCTGATGAGAGACAGCAGCAGAAATACGATAACGGTAAGGAGGAAAGATGAAAAGAATAGGCATTTTATGTTTAGCACTGGTGCTTGCTTTAACGTTGATATTTCCCTTTGCCACCTACGCCGAGAGCAGTGCGCCATTCGTTCCAGAGCCTCCGCCAGGTGTAAGGCCCATTATTTTCGTCCATGGTGGAGCAGGGTCGGCACAGCAATTTGAGTCGCAGGCGATGCGATTTGCCAGCAATGGCTGGCCAGTGGACTTGATGTTTGTTTTTGAATACGATTCCACTTTCGCCACCCAGGGTCCTGCAGCGGTTATTGCGCGTCTCAACGCATTTGTTGACAGCGTTCTGGCGCAGACCGGAGCCGACAAAGTTTACCTTATGGGGCATTCTCTGGGCACATTTGTATCTCAGACCTACCTGTCAGTGCCGCCTTATGCAGCAAAGGTCGCCAAGTACGTGAACATCGACGGCGCTCCAGCAAGCGCCCTCCCTGGTGGCGTACCCACCCTGGCTATATGGGCCGAACTCGCGGGAACGGGAGTTGTTAATCCGCCCCGTACAATAGTGGGCGCAACGAACGTTCTTCTCCCGGGTCAATTTCACGTCCAGTCGGCAACCTCTCCTGAGGCATTTGCCGCAATGTACAAGTTCTTCACCGGCAACGACCCGGTAACGACGGACATCGTACCCGAACCACCGGGTGAAGTGAGGCTTGTCGGCAGGGCGGTCTTTTTCCCGGCAAATCAAGGTGTAGGTGATGCTAGTTTGGAGATATGGCAGGTCGACGCCGCTACAGGTGCAAGAAAATATGCCGAGCCGGAGGCAACTTACACTCTGAGCGGAACTGGATACTACGATGGAACGTGGGGGCCTTTTGAAGCCAATGGACTGAAACACTATGAATTTGTCCTTCTACGTGAAGGCTTTCGACCTCATCATTTCTATTTTGAGCCTTTTATGAGGAGCAACTACTTTGTTCGCCTCCTGACATCGCCACTTGGCGGCATTGGTGAACAAATGGACCAGAGCGATTACCACAGCAACATAGTCGTCACGAGGCAGAACGATTGGAGGGACGAAGACGTTCTCGAGGTGAATGGCGTCAATGTGCTCACCGCACTGGCTCCCATCACCAAGAATTTGATTGGCTTGTTTATTTACGATGAAGGTGCGGACGGACTAAGCAACCTTACTCAACCAATCCCCTATTACCACGGCATAACATTCATGTCCGGCGTTGACCTCTACATGCCTGCAGCTGAGCCTCCGGACGGGACAATATCCCTTGTGATTACACCGCGGTGGGGCGGCGGTAAGACACAGGTGATAAATGTCCCCAACTGGGCATCTTCCGAACACGCAATGAGCGTTATTGTCAATGATTACGTACAGGATATAGATACCTTCCAAAAATATATGAGTGCGTTTCACCTTTCGAAACTGGTATGGGAGGGAAAGTCGCTCGTCAAAACTGAGTATGGAAAAGTCAGAGGCACTGAAGCCGAAGGAAATACTTTTCTCTGGAAGGGTATTCCGTATGCACAGCCGCCCGTGGATGAGCTGCGCTGGAAGGCGCCACAGAATCCTGAACCCTGGAACGGCGTACTAGAAGCTGTGGAAGGTCCTGAGCGATGCCTGCAGCCGGCTGTTGCGCCAACCTGGCACTCGCTTGGCTATAATGTTGGCAGCGAGGATTGCCTTTACTTAAACATATGGCGGCCCCAAACTGAGGAAACGGATCTCCCCGTCTATTTCTGGATACACGGGGGCTCGAACAACTTCGGCGGTTGCGCCGATTACAATGGCGCAGCTATAGCCGCCCGCTCCAATATGGTCGTGGTCGTAATCCAATACAGGCTCGGTCCCTTCGGATGGTTCAATCATCCAGCGCTGCAACACGGGGACCCGGAGGACGACTCCGGTAACTTTGGCACGCTGGACTGTATCAAGGCGCTTGAATGGGTGCGGGATAACATTGCGGCCTTCGGAGGAGACCCGGACAATGTTGCCGTTGCCGGGGAGTCAGCCGGTGCACATAATACAATGAGTCTCGTGATCTCACCCCTGGCTTCCGGCCTTTTCCACAGGGCTGTATCCGAGAGCGGTGGCATGCAAATAGTCTCCGTGGAGATGGGAATCGAGATGGTCAACGCTACGATTGATAACTTACTCGTAGCTGATGGGACCTGTGCAACGCTAGAAGAAGCTGCGGCGTATCGAGCAGGTATGTCCGATGCCGAGATAGAAGCATATTTGAGGGAAAAGCCGGGCGAGGATATATTGAATGCTCAGCTGGTCGGGCAGGAGGAGACGCATAATGCCTATGCCGACGGCTATGTTATCCCCGGTGGTTTCGTTGAGACAATTGAGTCGGGCGATTATAACCACGTGCCCATTATCCTGGGCAGCAATGAATATGAGACGAAGGACTTCATTCCGCTTTTTGCTCCTCTTTTGGGGAAACCGAACTGGTCCTATGTATACGACCTTTTCGACCCTGACTTTGATCCTACTCATGAGTGGACGATGAGTGAAATCTTCCCCACGGCGGCCGATAGCATCATCTACGAGGCTTGTGGCTATTATGGTGCCCTCAACTGGAAGGCCCATTATGTAGATGAAATCGCCAGACCTCTTCAGGAACAGCAGGACGATGTCTATGCTTACCTGTTCCAATGGGGAGGCCCGGGCTCAGGCCCGGAGCCATTTGATTTTGTCTTTGGTGCGGCCCATGCCATGGAGATTCCCTTTTTCTGGGGTGCCGATGAGAGTCTCTTCGGTTATTCATTCACCGAGGACAACCGGCCCGGAAGGGAGGAGCTTCAGAATGACATGATGGCCTACATTGCAAACTTTGCCGCTACCGGAGACCCGAATGGTTCCGGACTATATGAGTGGGAGGAATGGTCCAGTGATGAAGGCGGGGCAAAGTGCATTCAATTTGATGCCACCTATACAGAGGCTGACATAAGCATGATGAATTGGGAAATTACGCCAGTAGATGTTGTAATGGAGGTAATAACACTACCCTTGTGGGTTCAGCCATATGTATGGGCGTTCCTATGGCCGTAACAACAGACTGGAACACAGTGAAGACAGGGCCATCGGCGGCCCTGCCTTCTTTATGGAATGCCAATGCATAATGCCCTTCCTCGTTGGTGGTAGTTATACGGGCACAATATTGGCTTCCCCTTCAGCTCTGGGTTAAGCGCCTGCTCCACAGAAACGAAGAAGGCATCCAAATCAATATGGAAGATACACCGAACCATGAAACAGCATATAAACTAGCACACAGAGCTGATAAAGCCAACCCTTGGTCGGATTGTTATCCAACCTTTCATCGTTTTGTTAATTAACAATTCTGACTATTGTGACTAGTGTATTGTGACCATGCCACACTAAACACGCACACTGAACGGCAAAAGTTCTATGTTATTGTGTCCCCACAATCCCGATTGCGGCGCACCGCACAAATTAGCGTTTTGTGACTCCCTAATCCCGCGCCATGTTTTGGACACCGCAACTTATTGATAATTCCTTCGCCAGTGATACAATGGTATCTCAGGGCTTGCACTTATGAAAACACTTAGTACCTTTGTTATTGCTGTAGCCTTGATTGTGGGGCTGGCCGGCTGCACTGCTGAGCCTACTCCTACTCAGTACACCCTGACTATTTCCAGCACTGAAGGTGGTGAGGTACCCACCCCGGGTGATGGGACTTCTACCTATGAAAAGGGAACAGAGATTATCCTTTTGGCGCTCCCGCATACTGGCTACCGCTTTGTCAACTGGACTGGCGACGTGGGCACCGTTGCCAATGTCAACTCCGCTTCGACCACCATCACCATGAATGATGACTATTCCATAACAGCCAACTTTGTCACTACCCCAGAGTCGGCACCGCCCATCCCGGGACAGTATCAAGCGATTTACGACGAGCTTAAGGCTGAGATGGCTCATTTTGAAGTGACTATCAATGAGACGTGGAACCACAGCCTGGGGCAGACAATCATTGCTACCGAACTAGCGTACGCTAACGGCAATATTGGTGAAGGGCTTCTCAGCGCAAACATCATGAACTATAACCGTATGTTACTTGACAGTCTCCAGGCTATGGGTGTCAAAGGTGTGGTACTGGCCATCAAATTCCCTTTGCTCAAACCAGACTTTCCCCGATCTTCCGAATACTTGCAATTCTTCAAGAACATAATGGTTGAATGTCATCAGCGCAGCCTGAAAGTGCTTGTTGAGTGCGGGGCAATCTTTGCCGGCACTCCATATTCTCCAATCGAGATTGACTGGTCGAACTATACGACCGAAACCTTTCTCCAGGGCTTGGAGGACCAACTACTGCTCATCGCAGAGGAAATCAAACCTGATTATCTTACTCTGGCTAACGAGCCTCAAACTCAGGAGGCTTTGACTAAACTTACGATAACCCCCGCGGTCTGGAGTGATTTCATTGCTTCTACACTGCAAAACATTGACCGCTCCGGCGGGCTATTAGTCGGAGCAGGCACGGGCACATGGGAAAACCCAAACTATATTAACGAGCTTTTCAATATGCCCGACCTTGACTACATCGACCTACACATTTACCCGATGAATAGGAACGCCATTTATCTTGACCGCGCCTTGAATTATGCGATAGAAGCTCGCGCCGCAGGAAAACATGTTACCGTGAGTGAGTCATGGTTGTGGAAAGCGACGCCAGCGGAACTGAGTAACTTTGTTGGCGATACAGAGAAAATCATGAACCGAGATGTCTACAGTTTCTGGTATCCTCTGGATGAGCGTTTCATTCAAGACATTATGAACCTTGCTGATGCGACCGATATGGATTTTGTCTCGTTCTTCTGGACCCGCAACCTCTTGTCATACCTCGATTATGATAGCACGCCCCATAATCTTACTACCGCCGAATACAACCGTTTGATAAATCAGGCTTCTCTCGCCAATCTCCAGAAGGGTGAGCTGAGCCCATTGGGCCAATATCTTCAACAGGCACTGAATAGCCGTACCAACTCATAATTGCGGCATTAGACACGCACGCTGAACGGCAGAAATTCTATGTTATTGTGTGAGCACAATCCCCTTGATAATCCCTTCACCAGTGATACAATAATAGTTCAGGGCGCCTATATATGAAAACACTTAGCACCTTTGTTATTACTGCTGCCTTGATTTTAGGGCTGGTAGGCTGCACTCCTTATCCTCCTCCTTATATTACTCAGTACAACCTGACTATCTCCAGCACAGAAGGAGGGTCGGTAACCGCCCCCGGAGAAGGGACCTTTACTTATAGCGATCAGGAGGTGGTTGAGCTCGTGGCGGAGGCTGAGGATGGCTACCAGTTTGTGGAGTGGACTGGGGACACGGGTGATATTGCCGATGTCGAAGATGCCACAACTACTATTACTATGAATGGCAACTACGAAATCATTGCTGACTTTGAAGCGATTGGGCATTCCACCTACAAGTTGATCTGCGACGTTCCGGAGGTTATTGTGGCTCGCGAAGACACAAGGATACCGGTGACCTTGAAGACCGATGAGTTGGGAGAATTAGGCTACGATGGCGTCCAGTTACACATCAAGGCATACCCGCGTGCCGGAGATGTTACAATCAAGCTCTACTTTTGGTCCTTCAGCAATGAACTGTACTCGGAGGAGTTTGACTTGTCGGCAGACTACAACCGAACCATCTACCCGCTTGTTTACTTCAGCTAACCGCGCAATCACCTAAAAGTACCGATTGGTAAGAAAAGTTAGGTTTAGTATATTGACATTGATGTTCGAATGAGCTAAAATCTTATGTTACTGAGTAAGCAAGAGGCAGTGAACCGCTACCCTAAAATGGTCACTCGGGTGGCGGGG